>JAICIW010000438.1 GCA_025928735.1 Rhodanobacteraceae bacterium
GGCCATTGGCGCAGGTGACCCTGCCGTTGCCATCGGCATGTTTGTAAATGGCCGACCATCCCTTCAGCGAAAACGTCAATTTGCAGTCGAGGTCGGGCTGTGCCGCCGACGCCGTGCTTGCGATGCCGAAGCCGGCCGCGCCGACCAGGGCCGCACCCATCAGTACCGCGAGCTTTCTGCCGCGAATCCGTTTGAAAGCGTGTTGCGTGCTCATGTTGCCTTCCTCCTGGTTGCGGAACATCGATCAGAAGTTTGATCAGGCAAAAATGAACGCCGCCGATACTGGCGTGCCGCGGGCCGGAATGCGCGGAACGTGTTTTCTTCGTGAAGACGGCCGCGGGACGGCGGGCCGGGGGCGCGGTTTCAGGCAGGGTGTTTCTTCGATAGCTTGTCGATCAGCTTGACGACGATGGTGCCCCCCGGCACCACCATGCCTGCGAAATCCGCGCCGAGGTCGAACAGGGCATCGCGGTTGCCCAGCGCGCGCACCGCGCCGCCAAGCATGTCGCCTTCCTTGTTGATGCGGCCGGTCAGTCCGTCGATTTCGATCACGCCGGTCTTGTCCTTCCATGCGAACTGGAACGCGTACACCGGGCGATAAAACAGCGTCAGCGATTCGATGTCGACCTCGTCGCTGGCGATCGCATCGGCCTCCACGGGCGCAGAAAGTTTCGCCTTCACCTGCTGCAGGACCGAAGCCGCGGTGACGGTGGGGGCGATGAACTGCGGCTGGTTGCTGTCGGCCGCGTCCTGGAACGCAAACCGGCCAGCGTAATCGATCAGCGTTTTTTCCAGCGTGTCGCGGCGAAGCGCATCCACGAAGTGCGTGAGTGCGGTGACGTTTTCGCAATCCTCCACCGCGGCAAGTTGCAGCTCGCGTCGCGCGTCCACCGCCAGTTTCTGGCCAAGCAGTTCCACCGACAGCACGTGCGGATGCTCGACCTTGACGTGATAGGCGAGTTTGCGCGTGTAGCGGGTGCGGCGCGCGGCCTTGGCCATCCAGAAGGGCTCGTAGCGTTTTTCCGTATTGGCCAGCGCGATCTCGGTTTCCTTCGGCCGGTCCCACAGTTTCATCCGCGCCAGCATGCCGAAGGCGCCGACCTTTTCGTGCTCGGCTTGCGCGCGTGCGGAAACCTCGTTGTACACGTCATCGAAGATGCAGATCTTCTCGTCCATTCCCCGACCCCGGCGACGCCGGCTGGCGGCCGGCGCATATACGGATATTGCGCTGCCCCGCGGGCGGAATCAACAATACGACCGCTGCGTCGCGGTTATTTCTTCGGCAACGGCAGGAACTTCGACGGCTCATAGCCGCCGACTTCGAACTCCAGGGTTTCCTTGCCGTGCTCGCGGCTGGTGATATCCATCTCGATCACCTTGGTTTTCTGCAACGCCGCGATGAAGCGCTTTTCGTTCTTGATGAACATCGCCGGCTCGCCGGTCTTGGGCAGATACGCCTTCCACGTTTCGCGCTTGCCGTCGAACCGCATCACGACGTTGCAAAGGTCCTTGCACACGAATCCC
>JAICIW010000398.1 GCA_025928735.1 Rhodanobacteraceae bacterium
CCGTGGGCATGGTTCGCGCCGCGGCGCATTCCGGGCGGGCGGCTGGCGCTGGCACCGCGCGATCGCGCGGGCTTTGCGGCGCCGTGGCCCGACATCGCGATCGGCTGCGGACGCAGCGCGGCGCTGCTGACGCGCATGTTGCGGGACCTGTCGGACGGTGATTGCTACACCGTCCAGATCCTCGACCCGCGCATCGATCCGCGGCACTGGGATGCCGTGGTCGCGCCGCGCCATGATCGGCTCGAAGGCCCCAATGTGCTGACCACGATCGGTTCGCTGCACCCGATCGACGACACCTGGCTTCAATCCGGCCGGGAGGCCTATCCCGATTTCGAAACGCTGCCGCGGCCCCGCGTCGCGCTGCTGGTAGGCGGCCCGCGCCACGGCATCGAATTCGACGATGCACTCGCGAAGTCACTGCTCGCAACGGTGCGCGGCCTCGCGCAAAACGGCAGCGTGCTGGCCACCATCTCGCGACGCACCCCGCCCGCGTTCGCCGCGCAACTTCGGGACGCACTTTCGAAAAATCCGGGCCTTTTCTGGCACGGCGAAGGGACCAATCCCTATCCGGGCCTGCTCGGATGGGCCGACCACATCGTGGTGACGCCCGATTCGGTGAACATGCTTTCCGAAGCCTGCGCGGTGGGCGTTCCGGTACACACCGCGGCGATCGCGCCGTTGCCCGAAAAGATCGCGCGCTTCCATGCGGCGCTGCGTGAACGCGGGCTGCTCACCGACGCGGAAGAGACACGCGGCGCGGTGGCGCCCCTGCGGGAAACCCAGGCCATTGCCGCCGAGTTGCGCGCACGGATCGCGGCGCGCACGTCGTAGCTGTTCCGTCACGCGGGCGCCGCGAAAGAAATCCCGTTTGGCGCACGTCGTGTCCCCATGCAGGTTGGGCTGACGCCAGCTCCATCGGCGGAAGCCCAACATCGCTGCGGGATCATGTTGGGCCTCGCATACGCTCAGCCCAACCTGCACAGCGGGAACGCAGGGCGGGTTTCAGTCCGCCGGACAGCAGCGCGCCTCATCCGGCGCCGAAGTCGAAGCCGGCCCGGCGCGCCACGTCCAGCACCTTCTTGCAACGCGCATCCAGCACCAGATCGCGCGGCACCACGCGATGCTGGCCGGCCAATGTTGCCGACAGCGCACGCGACAGCAATTCCTCGTGCGCGATGGCGAGCCCGTCGGCATCGTCGGCGGCGAGCAGGCCCGCTTCCGCGCAGGCGGCCAGCAACCGCGGCGTGTCGCCGCGCACCGCGAGTTCCGGATGCGCGTGCGCGTGCAGCAATACCAATCCCTGCAGCAGGAACTGGATATCCAGCAAGGCGCCGGCGCCCTGCTTCAAATCCAGCACGCCGGCATCGGACCGATCGCGCTGCTGGCGCCACTCGCCGCGCATCCGGCATACGTCGGCGACGACCTGTGCGGGGTCACGCGGCGAACACAGCACGTCGCCGCGTTCGCGCGCGAATTCCGCACCGAGTGTCGGGTCGCCCGCGACCGCACGCGCGCGCACCAGCGCCTGCTGCTCCCACGTCCACGCACGGTCCCGCTGGTAGGCGACGAACGCCGGCAGGCTTGCGACCAGCAGCGACTTGCCGCCGTCGGGCCGCAGACGCGTATCGACTTCGTAGAGACGGCCGCCGCGCGTGGGCGCCGACAACCAGTGCACCACCCGTTGCGCGAGCCGCGCGTACCAGCGCGCACCGTCCAGCGGCCGTGCGCCATCGCTGGTCGCCTCGCCGAGCGCCGCGTCGTACACGAACACCACATCGAGATCGGAATTGAAACCGAGCTCTTCTCCGCCGAGGCTGCCGTAGCCGAGCACCACGATCCCACTGTCTTCACCCGGCAGGCGGCCGTGCTGTGCGACCAGCTCGCGCCGCGCCAGATCGAGCACGGCGCCGATCACCGTGTCGGCCAATTCGGCGAGCGAACGCGCCGTTGTCACCGCGTCGGCGGCGCCGTCGCGGAATGCAAGGCCCGTGCGCATCCGGTAGCTGCCGCGCCATTCGGCGATCGCCGAGAGCGTCGCCTCGGCGTCGCCACCTTGCAGCACGGCGAGTTGCTGCGCCAGTTCCGCGCGCATGTCGGCGGCGCCGTGCGCGAGGTATTCCAC
>JAICIW010000183.1 GCA_025928735.1 Rhodanobacteraceae bacterium
CCCTTGATGGGCTTTTCGGTCGCGGTGTCGGGGATGACGATGCCGCCGGCGGACTTGGTTTCCGCCTCGAGGCGCTTGACGATGACGCGGTCGTGCAAAGGACGAAGCTTCATGGTGACTCCAGCTGCGTTGGGGATGAAAGGGGTTGGCGTTGTTAGCACTCAACAACGGCGAGTGCTAATTGTAGGTCCGGAACTTGCCGTTTCAAGTCTCCGTAAGGCTGGTGAGGCGGGAGAAGCCGCGCAGCGGGGTATCCCGCCGACAAACGGGACATGGCGGGATGTGCAGCGCTTCTCCCTCGCTACCGGTTTTGCCTCCGGCCCGCCACAATCCTGGGACGTCGTGCCGGACTCGTCGCCATGCCCCTGCTCTGTCTTTCCACCTGCCCGGACGCCGAAACGGCGGCCATCATCGCGCGAGCGCTGGTCGACGAGCGGCTGGCGGCTTGCGTGAACCGGCTGCCGAGCGTGGCATCCACCTACCGCTGGCAGGGCAAAATCCATGAGGATACCGAGGTCCTGCTGCTGATCAAGACCACCCGCGAACGCTTCGACACGCTGCGCGACCGGCTGGCGGAACTGCATCCCTACGAGATGCCTGAACTGCTGGCGTTTGAAGCTGCGGACGGCCTGCCGGCCTATCTCGAATGGGTCGCGCGCGAAACCGCGACCCGGTGAGTGGCAGCGCGGGCGGGGGCCTGCGACAATGAAACCCGGCGCGGGCCGGTCTATGTGGCTCCGCCCCCGTTTTCTGGTCATCCCGATGCTTTCCCGACCGATTCTTGTACGCCTGATGGTTTTTGCGGCGGCGTTGTTCATGGCCGCGGGCGCGCATGCCCAAACCAGCAGCCCCGGCGAAGGGCTGCTGCCGGTGACGCAGGCGTTTGCGCTGAAGGCCACCATCGCCAAGCCCGGCGTCGTCGCGCTGCATTTCGACATTGCGCCGCACTATTACCTCTACCGCGGACGCATTCACGCGAAAATCCTGACGCCCGGCGTCACGGCTGGCACGCTGCAGACGCCGGCCGGCACCCGGGAGCACGACCCCTACCTCGGCGACGTGGAGATTTATCACGACGCGGTCGAGGCATCGCTGTCGTACACCGCGGCGGGCGCGGTACCGGCGGCGTTGAAAGTGGAAGTGGAGTACCAGGGCTGCCACGAGGTCGCCCCCAAGATCTGCTATCCGCCAAATACCGAGACGTTCACCTTGCCCACATCCGGCGGCGGCCCGATCGGTGCGGCTGGCGGCGGGGCAGCCGACGGCGGCGCGCCGCGCAATCCGCTCACCTCGTCATTGACGGGCGCGCCGAGCGCGCAGGCACTGGCCGGCGATCAGGCAACCGTGCAAGCGACCAGCCCCATCGGCACGGGCTTGGCGTTCGCACTGCTGTTGGCGTTCGTCGGCGGGTTGATCCTGAACCTGATGCCGTGCGTGCTGCCGGTGCTGGCGATCAAGGCAGTCGGGGTGCTGGAAGGGGGCGAGTCGCGCCAACGCGCACGCGCGCACGCGCTGGCCTACGCCGCGGGCGTGATTGCGACCTTCCTCGCGATCGGGTTCGCGATCCTTGGGCTGCGCGGCGCCGGCCACGCGGTCGGCTGGGGCACCCAGTTGCAGCAGCCGGTAATCGTGGCGGTGCTGGCATGCGTGCTGTTTGCGGTCGGGTTGTCGATGTCGGGCGTGGTGCAGTTCGGTTCGGGACTCGGAAATGTCGGCATTGGCTTGACCCGTCGCGGTGGCACGGCCGGGCATTTCTTCACCGGCGTGCTGGCGGTGGTCGTGGCGAGCCCTTGTACCGCGCCTTTCATGGGCGTGGCGCTGGCCTACGCGTTCGTCGCGCCGGCGGCGCACGAATTGCTGGTGATGCTGGTGCTGGGCATCGGCCTTGCCTTGCCGCTGACGCTGATCGGCCTCGTCCCCGCGCTGGCGCGCTGGCTGCCGAAGCCCGGTCGCTGGATGGAAACGCTGAAACAGATCCTCGCGTTTCCAATGTATTTGTCGGCGGTATGGCTGGTGTGGGTGCTGGCGCACCAGCGCGGCGCGGACGCGGTGGCGCTGGTGCTGGTCGCGATGGTGCTGCTGGCCGCCGCGTCGTGGTGGCACGGACGCGGCCGGCCGGGTCGCACACTCGGCCACGCCTTCACGCTGGTGCTGGCGGTCGGGGCGGCGGCATCCCTGTACGGTGTCACGCGGGTCGCACCGGCTTCGCAGGCCGCTTCGTTGAACGGCGACGTGATCGCCTTCAGCCCAGCCAAGCTGCAGTCGCTGCGCGACGCCGGCACGCCGGTATTCGTGGACATCGGCGCGGATTGGTGTGTCACTTGCAAGGCCAATGAATACGCAGTGCTGAACACGCAAGGGTTCAAGCATCTGCTCGCGCAAACCGGCGCGGTGTACATGAAGGGTGACTGGACCGACGTGGATCCCGAAATCGGCGCGTACCTGAAATCCTTCCATTCGCCCGGCGTACCGCTGTACGTCGTGTATCCGCGCGGCGGGGGCGACGGGCGCGCGCTGCCGACGGTGCTGACTTCATCGCTGGTCCGCAATGCGCTGGTCCATGCCGACAGGGAACCCGCGGCGCGATGATGGATCGCCGCACGATCGTGATTCTGGTGCTCGCCTGCCTTGCCGCGGCCGGCGGCTGGTGGCTGCAGAACGGATGGGCGAGCCGCATGCCGGATCAACCGCCTGCGCCCGTCGGCGTCAAGACCTTCGCGGTCGGCGATTCGGTGAGCGGCTACACATTGCCGGATGCGACGGGCCAGACCACCACGCTGGCGAAATGGCACGGCAAGGTGGTGGTGCTGAACTTCTGGGCGAGCTGGTGCGTGCCGTGCATCAAGGAAATGCCGATGCTCGCAAGGTTCCAGCACGAGCACGTGACGGACGGCTCGCAGGTCATCGGCATCGCGATGGAACAGCCGCAATCGGCGGCGGCATTCGTGAAACGGGTGGCAGTCGATTACCCCATTCTGATCGGCATAGACGCCGATCCGGTGCCCACCACCGTGTTCGGCGACACCGCGGGCTTGCTGCCCTACAGCGTGCTGATCAGCCGCGACGGTCGCATCCTGGAAACGAAACTGGGGCCGCTCGACGAAGCGTTGCTTGAGGACTGGTTGAAAGAAGCCAACGCGGCCAAGCCCTGAAACACGCTTGTAACTTCGTTCAACTCCGGCGAACCGCTGGACAAAAGGTGAACGACAGTTCAGACTTCGCCGCTTCCGGCTCGGCCGCAGGTTACGCTCGCAGCGTGGCGAAGATTCTGGTTCTCCATGGCCCCAACCTCAACCTGCTCGGGGACCGCGAGCCGGAGGTGTATGGCCGCACCACGCTCGAGGACATCGACGCCGCGCTGACTCGGCAGGCCGAGACCGCCGGCCACACGCTGACCAGTTGTCAGTCGAACGCCGAACACGAACTCGTCGAGCGGGTGCAGGCGTCCAAGCGGGATGCGACGGCTTTCATCCTGATCAACCCGGCCGCATTCACCCACACTTCGGTGGCGCTGCGCGACGCGCTGGCCGCGGTGGCACTTCCCTTTATCGAGGTGCACCTGTCGAACCCGCAGGCACGCGAACCGTTCCGCCGCCAGTCGTATTTCTCCGACCTTGCCGTCGGTGTCGTTGCCGGTTTCGGCGCCGACAGTTATCGCTATGCGTTGGACGCCGCGATCAAGCGGCTGGCCGGCGCCTGACCCCTCACCCGAATACAGCGAGACCGTCATGGATCTCAGAAAAGTCAAAAAGCTGATCGAACTGCTGGAAGAATCCAATCTCTCGGAACTCGAGATCAAGGAAGGCGAAGAGGTCGTCCGTCTGTCACGCTTCCCCACCGGCGGCGCGATCGCGCCGCAGATGATCGCCGCACCCGCGCCCATGATGATCGCGCCGACGGCGGCACCGGCTGCGTCCGCGGCCCCCGCCGCCGCTCCGATGCCGACAACAACCGAGCCCGGCCTGCCGGCGGGCACCGTGGTGCGTTCACCGATGGTCGGCACCTTCTACGCCGCGTCATCGCCGGGCGCCGAAGCGTTCGTGAAGGTCGGCCAACAGGTCAAGATCGGCGATCCACTGGGCGTGATCGAAGCGATGAAAATGTTCAACCAGATCGAGGCCGAAGTGGCCGGCACTGTGCTCGCGATCGCGGCTGAAAACGGTCAGGCCGTGGAATTCGATGAACCGCTGTTCGTGATCGGCTGATGCCCGTGCTAGACAAAGTCCTCATTGCCAATCGCGGCGAAATCGCACTGCGCGTGCTGCGCGCCTGCCAGACCATGGGCATCAAGACGGTGGCGGTGCATTCGACCGCGGACCGGAACCTGAAGCACGTCGGCATGGCCGACGAGGCCATCTGCATCGGCCCGGCGCCGTCTGCGCAAAGCTATCTGAACATTCCGGCCATCATCGCTGCGGCGGAAGTCACCGATGCTTCAGCCATCCATCCGGGCTACGGCTTCCTTTCCGAGAACGCCGACTTCGCCGAACAGGTCGAGCAGTCGGGATTCGTGTTCGTCGGCCCGCGCGCGGAAACCATCCGCCTGATGGGCGACAAGGTCGAAGCGATCAAGGCCATGAAGGCAGCCGGCGTGCCGTGCGTGCCGGGATCGGGTGGCCCGCTCGACGATGACGTCGAACGCAGTCTCAAGATCGCGCGCGAGATCGGCTATCCGGTGCTGATCAAGGCCGCGGGCGGCGGCGGCGGCCGCGGCATGCGCGACGTGCATACCGAGGCGCACCTCGGCAACGCGATTGCCACCACGCGCGCGGAAGCCCGCGCCGCGTTCGGCAACGACATGGTGTACATGGAGAAATTCCTGGAGAACCCGCGCCACGTGGAAATCCAGGTGCTGGCCGACGGCCAGGGCCGCGCGATCCATTTGTGCGAACGCGACTGCTCGATGCAGCGTCGCCACCAGAAGGTGGTCGAGGAAGCGCCGGCGCCCGGCATCACGCCGGAAATGCGCGCCGAGATCGGCAAGGTTTGTACCGATGCCTGCCTCCGCATCGGCTATCGCGGCGCGGGCACTTTCGAGTTCCTGTTCCAGGACGGGCGCTTTTATTTCATCGAGATGAATACACGCATCCAGGTGGAGCATCCGGTGACCGAGTTGATCACCGGCGTGGATCTGGTGCGCGAACAATTGCTGATCGCGGCGGGCCAGCCGCTGTCGATCAAGCAGGAAGACATCGTGCCGCACGGACACGCGATCGAATGCCGCATCAATGCCGAAGATCCCGATACGTTCATGCCATCGCCCGGCATGGTGAAGCGCTTCGAGGCGCCGGGCGGTCCCGGCGTGCGGATCGACACGCATCTGTACGACGGCTACAAAATTCCGCCGAATTACGATTCGATGATCGGCAAGCTGATCGTGCATGGGCTCGATCGCAAAACCGCGATCGCGCGGATGC
>JAICIW010000423.1 GCA_025928735.1 Rhodanobacteraceae bacterium
AGGTCGTAGAACGGATGGACCTTCACGTCCTTCGGAAGGATCGTTTCGTTGAGTTCCTTCGTCTTGGCCTCGACCTGCTTCAGCACGTCCTCGGTCTTGCTGCCGGTCAGCGCCAGGATCACGCCTTCCACGGCATCATTCTGGTTCATGTAACCGAATTCGCCGAGGCGCGGCGCGATGCCGATCTGCACCTTGGCAACGTCCTTCACCAGCACCGGCGTGCCGTCGTGCATAGCCAGCACGATGTCCCCGACATCTTTGGGCGTCTTGATGCGACCAAGGCCACGCACGTAGAAAAACTGTCCGCCCTGCTGGTAGAAACCGCCGCCGCCGTTGCTGTTGTTTGCGCCAAGCGACGCCTCGACCTGCGAAACGCTCAATCCGAGTCCGGCGATCTTCACCGGATCGAGCAAGACCTGGTATTGCATCGTGCCGCCGCCGAAACCCGAATCGTCGGCGACACCCGGCACCGAGCGGTATTGCGGCGCGATCACCCAGTCCTGCAGCGTTTTCAATTCCATCGGTGAGCGGTCGGTGCTCTGCAGCACGTAGCGATAGACCAACCCCGACGGCGGCGACATCGGCCCGATGTCGGGCTTGATGCCATCCGGCAGATCGATGCCCGGCAGCCGGTTGTAGACGCGCTGGCGCGCGAAGTAGCGGTCGGTGCCGTCACTGAAAGTGAGCGTGACGTCGGACAGTCCGTACAGCGAAATCGAACGCTTGGTGACGAGGCCCGGAATCGCGTTCATGCCGAGCTCCATCGGCACGGTGATCTGCTGCTCGACTTCCTCCGCCGAATGCCCCGGCCACTGCGCAACGATGTCCACCATCGGTGGCGACAGGTTCGGATACGCATCCATCGGCAGGACCTTCCAGGCCCACACGCCGGCCGCCGCCATACCCATCGACAGCAACACGATCAACAACCGCTGCTGCAACGCGAATGCGACGATGCGGTTGATGAGCGACGCCTTGCGCGTCGCGTCGCCTGGCAATGCTTGCGCGCTCATTGCGACTGGATGAACTGCAGGAAAATGCTGCCGTCCGCCACGACCTTGTCGCCGGATCGAAGCCCTTCCGGAATCACGTAGCGGTCTCCGACGCGTTTGCCCAGCGAGATCGAACGCCGCGCATAGCTGCCATCGGATTCCACCACGTACGCAAACGGCAAGTTCTCGTCGTCGCGCAGCACCGCGGAAACCGGAACCAGCAAACCCCGAAACGCATCGTGCGACCGCAGATGCACCGTCACGTACATTTGTTTCTTCAGCGCGCCGGCGGGGTTGTCCACCTGCACGCGCGCCTGCACCGAACGGGTGTCGGGCTCGACCACCGCAGCGACGTTGGTGACCGTGCCCTTCATCGGTTTGTCGCCGACGCCCAGGTCGATGCTGGCGGAATCGCCGGTTTTCACGCGCGCGACGTCATCGCCGAAGACATTCGCCATCACCCACATTTTCGACGTGTCGGCGACGGTGAAACACGGCGTAGTCCCCGCAGCGAGCGTTTGTCCCGGTGCAATGGATTTCACCACCAGCGTGCCCGTGATCGGCGCGCGAATCGCCCCGCGCCCACCGGCCACCGGCTTGCCGTCGCGAATGCCGGCGATGGTCTTCGCATCCATGTGCAACGCCACCAGCGTCTGCAAGGCGGCGTCGCGATCGGCATCGGCGCCCGCGGCATCGGCCTGGGCCTGCGCGTTCTCGCGTTGCGATATCGCCTGGTGCGCGTACA
>JAICIW010000108.1 GCA_025928735.1 Rhodanobacteraceae bacterium
GACGACCGAGGAAACGCGCGACTTCGCAGAAGCGGTTCGGTCGCGGGTCAACCCCGCTGCGCGTCGAGGTACTGCCGCACCATGAACAGATCGGCGACGTTGCCCGACAACATGCGTTCCAGCGCGCTCTTGCCACCGAAGGTCAGTGCATCGTTGGGTTTGCGCAGCCATGCGTCGGCGCGCTCCGCCTGCGGAAACAGGATCGCCAGCGCCTTGAAGATCCCGAGTAGATAACTGATGCGCTCAAGCGTATCGCGCGACAGCGTTCCGCTGCGCTCACGCTTCCACTTGTAGAACGTCGATTCCGGGGGGTCACCCAGCAATTTGCGCTGCTCGGCGACGCGCAGTTTCCAGCGTTCGCTGAGATTGAAGAATGCACGCAACGCCGGTCCGCCGAGATCGGATTCCGGTTGCATCCGACCCATGCCCCGTGCATCTTCGATGCGTTTTGCCTGTTGTTTCATGGTGGTTCCTCCATGAAGTTAAAACAGACTTTACTTCATGTGGATAGAAAGCGCAAACCGGCGGAACTATTCGATCCGCTGACGCGGCACGCCGGCGTGGGCAAGATAAGCCTCCAGTCCGCGCTCGATGGTCTCGGCGAAGATTTCCCCTGTCGCGACGAACTGCATGCGATCGGGACGGAAGTTGCGGAATCCCAGACGCAAGCGGCACCAGGCGCCGAGCGTCCAGACTGCGCCCCAGCACGCCAGACAAAGCGGTTCGACTTCACGCGTACTGGTGCTGCCGTCCGCGTCGCAATACTCCAGTTTCAACACCCGCCGCGCGGAAATGGCTTCGTGCAGCGCATCGACGATGCCCGTCTTCGCCTCGTACCAGCGCTGCGGCACGAACACGCGCGACCGCTCGGCGCGCCCGCGCAATTCCGCCGGCAGCACGGCATCGATTTTCAGCATCGCCGATTGCGCGCCATGCGCCAGCCGCTTGCCCGCGAATGCGCGCACGAAGCGCGTGCCGACCACCAGCGATTCAAGTTCCTCGGCGGTGAACATCAGTGGCGGGATATCCGAACCCTTGCGCAGCAGATAACCGACGCCGGCTTCGCCTTCGATCGCGACGCCCGACGTTTGCAGATCCGCCACGTCGCGATAGACGGTACGCAGCGACACGCCGAGGCTGTCGGCCAGTCGCCGCGCGGGCAACGCCATGCGACGGCCCTGCAAGGCGTGGATGATGAGGAACAGACGATCGGCGCGACGCATCCGCAGCTTTTATCACAACCGCGATCGCACGACCTGCGACGGTTACTTCCCACGTCCGTACGGCGCGCGCATCCAGCGCGGCACCGATCGCCGCACCGATCAACCGGTCAATCCCATCCCGGCCGCCAGTGCTTCATCGGCCTTGATGGCGCGTTGCTCCGCCGGCCGCGCCATCACGCGCGCCACATAATCGGCGATGACCGGCGTAGCCTCGACCATGCCGAATCCGGTGAGCCACCGAAGCGCATTGCCCCAAAGCACATCGGCGGCGCTGAAGCGTTCGCCCAGCAACCACGGGCCGGGTTGCAATGCCGAAGTAATGGCGTTGATCGTGGTGTCGAAATCGGCGTAGGGCGACTGCGCGCGCGGCGCGGGTTCGCGCTTCATCGCGCGATCGCCGACCGCGGGTTCGAAGCAGGCGGCGTAGAACACCAGCCAACGCACGTACGTACCGCGCTGCGGGTCGTCCAGCGCCGGCGCCAGATCGGCCTGCCGGAACACATCGGCGAGATAGATGTAGATCGCCACGGTTTCGGTGACCAACGTTCCCTTGTGACGAATGGCTGGCACCTTGCCCATGGGGTTGATGACGAGGTATTCGGGAGCGAGTTGCTCGTCCTTGCGAAAATCGATCACGCGCAGTTCGTAATCGACGCCCAACTCTTCGAGCAACGCGCGCGTCATGGCCGCGCGGCTGTGCGGATTGTGGAAAAGCACGAGATCGGATGAAGGATTCACTGAGAAGCTCCCGATTGCGATGAAAATAAGCGAAGGGTGATTGCGTACCCTGCGCCGGCGTTCCGCTGCACGGCTGTGTTCTAGGCTGCCAGCGCTTCGTCCAGTTCGCGCGCCTGCGCGGCGGCCAAGGCATCGTCCATTTCCACCGCGCGCCGGATGGCGGGACGCGCCTGCACGCGGCGGGCGTAATCGAGGAACACCGGCCAGTCCGGCACCAGTTTGAACATCAACCCGTAGTTCAGCGCGCCACCCCACAACACGTCGGCGGCGCTGAAGCGTTCGCCCAGCAACCACGGGCCATGCCTGAGTTGCGCGGCCAATACCTGCATCACGCTGTCGTAGTCGCCGTAACCGCATTGCATCGGCGGCACCGGTTCGCGTTTTTGCGAGAAATCCATCAGCGCCGGCTCGAAGCAGGAACCGTAGAACACCATCCAGCGCAGGTACGCGCCGCGCAACGGATCGCCCATGGACGGCGCGAGGTTCTTTTCCGGATACAGATCGGCCAGGTACATCAGGATCGCCGATTGTTCGGTGATCAATACGTCCTCGTGGCGGATCGCCGGCACCTTGCCCATGGGATTGATCGCCAGGTAATCGGATGTACGTTGCTCGCCGGCTTTCAGGTTCAACGCGACCAGATCGTACGGTGCGCCAAGTTCCTCCAGCAGCGCGCGGGCAACGCCGGAACGGCTGTGGGGGGCGTGGAAGAAGACAACGGGCGAATGCGCGTGCATGGACGAACCTCCTGATGCAATGCGGTCAGAAAACGGAACCGGATCGGCCAGCGCGACCGGCGTACGCGCGGGCCGTAGCTTGCCCGCAACGGGTGATGGCAGGCCTTCGATGCGCGCGCGGTGCTGCGCGGCCGGTCGATAGGCGTCGAGCAATTTCGAAAACCATGGATGCATGCGGTGGCTCCTTCCGGTTTGTCGACACAGCATGCGGCCGCACTGCTGACAACGTGCTGTCAGCAGCGACTGGCTTTGCCGCGTGAGGGCCGGGACAATGTGCGTTCACCGTTTTGGATGCAGGCCATGAAACCCGTTTCGCTGACCCAATACCTGACCGAAGAACGCCGCGCGGGCTACGGCGACACCGACCTGATCCAATTGCTGGAGATCGTGGCGCGCGCCTGCAAGCGCATCGCGGTGGCCACCGGCAAGGGCGCGCTGGGCGGCGTGCTGGGTGAAGCCGGCACGGCTGATTCAATCAGCATGAATATCCAGGGCGAAGCGCAGAAAAAACTGGACGTGATCTCGAACGAAATCCTGCTCGACGCCAACGCCTGGGGCGGCCATCTGGCCGCCTGCGCGTCGGAGGAAATGGAGCATCCGCAACAGATTCCCGACGCCTACCCGCGTGGCGGCTACCTGCTGCTGTTCGATCCGCTGGACGGTTCCAGCAACATCGACGTCAACATTTCGGTCGGCACCATCTTCTCGGTGCTGAAGCGCCCCGGCGGACACCGCGGCAAGGTCGACACGTCCGAGTTCCTGCAGCCGGGCACCAACCAGGTCGCCGCCGGCTACGTGGTATATGGATCTTGCACGTTGCTGGTGCTCACCCTCGGCCACGGCACCCACGTGTTCACGCTCGATCGCGAAGCGGGCAGCTTCATCCTCACCCGCCGTGATGTGCAGATTCCGGAAGACACGTCGGAATTTGCGATCAACATGTCCAACCAGCGCTTCTGGGAAGCGCCGATGCAGCGCTATATCGGCGACTTGCTGGCCGGCAAGGAAGGCCCGCGCGGGCGCGACTTCAACATGCGCTGGGTGGCTTCGATGGTGGCCGACGTGCATCGCATCCTGACCCGCGGCGGCATCTTCAGCTATCCGCTGGATTCGAAGATCAAGGCCAAAGGCGGCAAGCTGCGCCTGATGTACGAAGCCAACCCCATGAGCTTCATCGTCGAGCAGGCCGGCGGCGCGGCCAGCACCGGGCGCGGGCGGATCATGGAAGTGCAACCCGAAGGTCTGCACCAGCGCGTGCCGGTGATTCTGGGATCAAAGAACGAAGTGAAAGCGGCGGTGCAATACCACACCGACGCGTAGGTTGGGCTGACTCCGGGCTTCATCCGGAGGAAGCCCAACGTTGGCGCGAGGTTATGTGTTGGGCTTCGCTGCGCCCAGCCCAACCTGCGCGCTACACGCGCCCTCTCACCGGTAGGGCGGGAGAAACGCAGTGAATCCCGCCGTGGTACACAGAAGGCGGGTTTTCACCCGCCCTACGTTGCTACACCCTTCCGGTCACCGGGATCAAGGCGCCCGTGATCGCGGACGCCTGCTCGGACAGCAGGAACACGATCACGTCGGCAAGCTGCGCGGGCTTCACCCACTTGTCGAAATCCGCCTTCGGCATGTCCTTGCGATTCGGCGGCGTGTCGATGATCGAAGGCAGCAGCGCGTTGACCGTGATGCTGCGCGACTTCAGTTCCTCGGCCAGCGATTCGGTCAATCGCATCACGCCCGATTTGGAAGCCGCATAGGCGCCCATGCCGGCACCGGCCTTCAATGCGCCTGCCGCGCCGATGTTGACGATGCGTCCGCCGTCCGGCAGATGCGCCAGCGCGGCCTTGCTGGCCGCAACCGCGGTGCGAAGGTTGACGCGATACAGCAGGTCCCAGGTTCCGGCGCCGCCGTCGGCCAGGGTCTCGAAACGAAACGTGCCGGCGATGTTGACCAGCGCATCGAGCCCACCCATCGCCGTGACCGCCTTGCCGATCGCGGCTTTCGCCTGATCCGCATCGGCCAGATCGACGCCGCCGAAGCACTCAGCCGCACCCAGATCGATGCCGGCTGGCGGTGCCTCTGCACGATCGATGGCCGCGACCCTGGCGCCGGCCGCAAGCGCGGTTTGCACCACCGCCGCTCCGAGTGAACCGAACGCGCCCGTGATCGCGATGCGTTTGCCCGTGAGTGACATGGCAACTCCCTCTTGGCCCAAGCGAACGGCAAGCATATAGCGCGGCGACGCGGCCGGTGAAATGCGCCGCGCCGCCATCCGGTCCGTTCGGGAGTAAGCTCGCGGCGTTGGCGAGCCCCGGAGCTGCCATGGCCAGCATTCCCGACGACGCGATTTGCCGGACGCCGCCCGATGAGGCGCCGCACACGATCACGCGCGTGGTCTATCGCCACACGTTGCCGCTGCGGATCATGCACTGGATCAATGCGATCTGCCTGCTGATCCTGCTGGGCAGCGGCTTGCAGATCTTCAACGCGCATCCGGCGCTGTATTGGGGCCAGCGCTCGACGTTCGAGCGTCCGTGGCTGAGTCTTGCTGCGATCCAAACGCACGACGGAAAACTGCATGGTGTCACCACGCTCGGCACGCATCGTTTCGACACCACGGGCTGGTTCGGCGTATCGCAGATGCACGGCCAGTCGACGGTACGCGGGTTTCCCGCGTGGGCGACGATTCCCGGTCCGCAATGGCTGGCGATGGGTCGCGCGTGGCATTTCTTCTTTGCATGGCTGTTCGCGATCAATGGCGCATGTTTCGTCGCATATGCCTTGTGGACGCGACACCTGACGCGCGACCTGGTTCCGACGCGGCGCGACTGGCGCGGCATCGGCCGTTCGGTCATCGACCACGCGCTGCTGCGGCATCCGAAAGGCGAAGCTGCGCTGCGTTACAACGTGCTGCAGCGGATTGCCTATCTCGTGGTGATCTTCGGATTCGGCGGCGGCGTGGTGTTGATGGGATTGGCGATGTCGCCGCGCATGGACTCGGTGCTCGGCTGGCTGGTGGATGCCGTCGGCGGCCGGCAATCCGCGCGCAGCATCCACTTCCTATTCGCGATGGGCTTCATCGCATTTTTCCTGATCCACATTTTCGAAGTGATCGTGACCGGCGTCGGCAACAATTTGCGCTCTATCATCACCGGCCGTTACGCGATCGAGACGGAGGCGCGCGATGAAACTGATCAATAGGCGCCGCCGCTTCCTTCGCGACGCCCTGGCGCTGACCGGCGCGGTGGCGCTGGGCGGCTGCGACAAACTGTCGGAAACCGATTGGGCTCCGAAGATATTGGACAGCGCGACGGGCTTGAGCCACGCCGCGCACCGCGCGTTGTCGCGCGACGCGATGGCGCGAGAGTACGGCGAAGCCGACATTTCCCCGGTATTTCGCGCCAACGGCAGCACCGACCCACAATCGGCCGAATACCGCGGGCTCGCCGCTGGCGGGTTTCGCGATTACCGGCTGGGGGTAGGCGGACAGGTCGCGCATTCGTTGTCGCTGTCGCTGGATGATTTGCACGCGCTCCCGAATCGCACCCAGATCACCCGCCACGACTGCGTGGAAGGCTGGAGCGTGATCGGCCAATGGACGGGCGTGCAGTTGTCGCGCGTGTTGCAACTGGCGCAACCAACCAGGCAGGCGCGCTACGTGGTGTTTCGCTGCTACGACGCGATGGACGACGGCAGCGAATACTACGAATCGCTGGGCTTCGACGACGCATATCACCCCCAGACCCTGCTGGCGTGGGAACTCAACGGCAAGGCGCTGCCGATCCCGAACGGCGCGCCGCTGCGGCTGCGGGTGCCGCGCCAGCTCGGCTACAAGATGGCGAAGTACCTGCGCCGCATCGACCTCGTTGATTCGCTCAAGTCCATCGAGGGCGGCCGAGGCGGCTACTGGGAAGATCAGGGCTACCAGTGGTACGCCGGTATATAAGGGAGAAGCGTTCGAAGCGGCTGTTGTGAAAAGTCAGGCCATGGATGGCCGTGGTGGATTAGCAAGGACGATGATCGACTTCGTTGAATGTAACGTTTTGTCGGAGCCGCGATCAGGGACGATCGCACAAATCAATGCCGCCAACGACGCGCATGCCGCCAGTGGCGGATGCGCCTGATCGTCCAGCGCGACGCAAACGGCAACACCGCCAGCAGCGCCAGGGAAATGATCATCGGCAACGAAACCAATTCCTTCGGCGATCGGGCCGCGGCGATGCGCGTGCCGGCATTCACGTACACGGCCGTGCCGGCCAGCATCCCGACCTGCGTCACCCAGTAGTACGTTCGCACCCGCATGTGGGTCACGCCCATCAGCAGGTTGACAAGAAAGAACGGGAAGATCGGGACCAGCCGAATGTTGAGCAGGTAGAAGGCGCCATCGCGCTCGATACCGGCATCGATCTTGTGCAGGCGGTGCGCAAAGCGGTGGCGGATCGCATCCTTGAAAACGAACCGCGAGGCCAGCATCACCAGTGTGGCGCCGATCGCGGAACCGAACGACATCAGCACGGTGCCTTCGAACAACCCGAAGATGGCGCCCGCCGCCAGCGTCATC
>JAICIW010000017.1 GCA_025928735.1 Rhodanobacteraceae bacterium
CGCTACATGACGCTCGAACCCGGCGATGTGATTTCGACAGGCACGCCGCCGGGTGTGGGCCTCGGCCAGAAGCCGCCGGTGTACCTCAAATCCGGCGACGTGATGGAGCTTGGCATCGAAGGGCTGGGCATGCAGCGTCAGCGGGTGGCGGCGTCCTGATCGCCATGGATACGCGCGACACGCCTTCGCGAATCGAAATCGGCCGCACGACCCGAATCGTGGCGCTGGAGGCCGAGGACATCCGCTTCCCCACCTCGCGTGGACGCATCGGCTCGGACGCAATGAACCGCGACCCCGATTATTCGGCGGTATGCATCACGCTGCGTACCGACGATGCTTCGGGGCTTGCAGGCCACGCGCTGGTGTTCACGATCGGGCGCGGCAACGAAGTACAGGCCGCGGCGGTGCACACGTTGTGCGCATTGGTGGAGCGCCGTGGCGTCAGCGAGGTACTGGATGACCTCGGCGGCTTCGCGCGCAGTCTGATCCACGATTCGCAATTGCGCTGGTTGGGCCCGGAAAAGGGCGTGATGCACATGGCCATCGGCGGCGTCGTCAATGCTGCCTGGGACATGGCGGCGCGCCGGGCAGGGTTGCCGCTGTGGCGATTCATCGGCGAGCTGTCGCCCGAACAGATCGTCGCGGCGATCGATTTTCGATATCTCAGCGATGCGCTGGCGCCTGACGAAGCGCTGGCGATGCTGCGGCGCGCCGAGCATGGTCGCGACAAGCGCATCACCGAGTTGCTGCAGCGCGGTTATCCCGCCTATACCAGCTCGCCCGGGTGGCTCGGCTACTCCGACGAAAAGCTGGCGCAGTTGACGCGGCAGGCGGTCGCGGACGGCTTTCGCACCTTGAAGCTCAAGGTCGGTGAAAACCTCGAGGACGACAGGCGCCGGTTCACCATCGCACGCGCCGCGGCGGGCGAAAGCATCGCGATTGCAGTGGATGCCAACCAGCGATGGGACGTTGCGCCCGCGATCGAATGGATTCGCGCGCTTGCGCCGTTTCGTCCCGCCTGGATCGAAGAGCCGACCAGCCCCGACGACGTACTCGGCCACGCCGCGATCCGGCGCGCGGCGGCACCGGTGCCGATTTCCACCGGTGAGCACACCCACAATCGCGTGATGTTCAAGCAACTGCTGCAGGCGCGCGCCGTTGATCTTCTGCACATCGATGCCACGCGGGTCGGCGGCGTCAACGAGAATCTCGCCATCCTGCTGCTGGCTGCGAAGTTCGGGGTGCCGGTGTTTCCGCACGCGGGCGGCGTTGGCCTGTGCGAAATGGTGCAGCATCTCGCGATGGCGGATTTCGTCGCGATTGGCGGATCCATGGAGGATCGGGCGATCGAATACGTCGATCACCTGCACGAGCACTTCGTCGATCCGGTACGGATTCGCGATGGACGCTATCTCGCGCCCACGGCGCCGGGGTTCTCGACCGAGATGCGTGAAGCTTCATTGCACGGGTTTGCGTGGCCCGACGGGCCGGCGTGGCGCTTCAACACCCCTCTCCCTCCGGGAGCGGGGCAGGGGTGAGGGTCCGGCTCGCGCGTGCGGGCCTTGCGCGTGAGCCGGAACCTCATCCGGCCGTTCGGGCCACCTTCTCCCGGAAGGAGAAGGGAATGCACGAGCTTCGCCCAGAAGGATTTGTCCAGAGCAAAATTCAACGGTTACGTGAGGCCAGCGTTTGCTTCAGCGAAAACATCCGCGTCATGGGCATCCATTTCTCGCCTGGTTTCGCGAATGGCAGCGGCTGCTGGAACTGCCACATCAGTGCTTCCCAAGCCTGCACGCGCGGGTTCGCGGCATCGGTCGCGGCCTTGGCGTCGGGCGAGAAATCCTCCGGCGCATCGATCACCATCACCAGCCTGTTGCCGGCGCGGAAGATTTCGAGATCGTGGATACCGGCCGCACGGATCGACTCGACGATGTCCGGCCAGATGTTTTCGGGTCGGTGCCAGCATTCGTATTCGGCGATCAGCGCGGGGTCGTCTTTGAGGTCGAGCGCGTAGTAACGACGCATGGCGGTCACGCGGGCCGGGACCGGGCGCGTTGCATCGCGAACAGCAACACGGCCACGAAGCAGGCCAGCGGCACCAGCATCGCGCGGGCGATGCCCGCTGCATCCGACACCGCGCCCATCAGCGCGGTCAGCATCGCGCCGCCGATAATGGCCATCACCAGCAGCGATGCGCCGAGCTTGCGGTCGCTGTCGCTGAAGCCGTGCACGCCCAGCGCAAAGATCGTGGGATACATCACCGACATGAAGAAGCTCGCGACCACCAATGCGATCAGCCCAATCATGCCCGGCGATGCGATGCCAATTGCACATAGCGCGACATTGATCGCGGCAAACAGCGCCAACAACGTGCGCGGCGCGATCACGCGCATCAATGCTGTGCCGGCGAAACGCCCGACCGTGAACAGGATCAGCGACACCATAAGGTAATCGGCGGCGCGTCGCTCGGGTGTGCCCGGGATGGTGCCCTGGCAGTATCGGATCAGATAGCTCCACACGCCGACCTGTGCGCCCACGTAGAAGAATTGCGCGGCCACCGCGGACAGGAAATGCCGGTCGCGCAGCAGGCGCCCGAAATGCCGAGTGCCGCTGCTGCGATCCATCTGATCTTCGCCGTGCGCGGGAAACGGCACGATCGCGATCATCAGCGCGAACGCGATCACCACGCACGCAATCACCAGATACGGCGTCTGCACGGTCAGCGACTGGCTGACGAAATACGCGTGCCGCGCCGGCGGCGCCATCGCGGCGAGTTGCTGCGGGGTGTGCTCGACGCCATTGAAAATGAAGTCGCGCCCGATCAGGATGCCCGCGATCGAACCCAGCGGATTGAAGGATTGTGCAAAGTTCAACCGGCGCGCGCCGCCCTCGGGCGGGCCGAGCACCGTCACCAGCGGATTGGCCGAGGTTTCCAGAAAGGACAATCCGCTCGCGATCACGAACAGGCCGCACAGGAAAATCGCGTAGGTCTGCGTGGCGGCGGCGGGATAGAACAGCAGCGCGCCGAGTGCGTACAAGGCCAATCCGATCAGGATCGCGCTCTTGAAGCCGAACCGGCGCATGCATACGCCGGCGGGAATCGCGAGCAGGAAATAGCCGAGGTAGAACGCGCTCTGCACCAGACCGGCCTGGAAATCGCTGAGCGTGAACGCGTTCTTGAACTGCTTGATCAGGATGTCGTTGAGGTTGTTGGCGACGCCCCACAGGAAAAACAAACCCACGATCAGCGCGAACGCCAGCAGCGAAGCGCGTGCGGGCGACGCGGTTCCGGTGTCGTGCGGTGTGGTGGCGCTATCGACAGACTGCATGGTGGGCTCTTGCTGGCGTGGTGCCCAGACGCTGATCACCAGCGGGCCAGAGAAGGTCCGATTGCTTGGGTCGTCATTCCCGCGAAAGCGAGAATCCAAGGCCTTCCTGGTGGCACGAAAGGCGCTCGGTCCCGGATACCGCTTCGCGATTCCGGGATGACGAACAAAGCCAGGGGATCCTTGAGGCTTGTCCGTTGGCGAGTCGTATCAGATACTAGCTTGTGATTCCTTGCGTTGTAAATATAAAATCATGCTTCGCCAATGCACGAAAGGCGACCGGCGTGCCAGCCATCAATACCAGCGGTGACGATCATGACCAGCAAGCCCGCCAAGTATCGCGCACCCGCGCTCGACAAGGGCCTCGACATCCTGGAGCTGCTGGCGCGCGCAAACGCGCCGCTGACGATGACCGGCATCGCCGCGGCCATCGGCTATTCCAAGGGCGAGATCTTCCGCATGCTGCAGGTGCTGGAGGAGCGCGGCTACATTGCGCGCGAAACCGAATCGGGCTATGCGCTGACCAATCGTCTGTTCCTGCTTGGCATGGAACGGCCGCCGGTGAAGTCGCTGGTCGAGGCAGCGCTGCCGGTGATGCACCGGCTGGCGCGGGACGTACTGCAGCCGTGCCACCTGGCGGTCGCTTCGGGCGATCAGATGGTGGTGATCGCGCGCATCGATCCGCCGGATGACCTTGGTTTCGTGGTGCGCGTCGGCCATCGGTTGCCGCTGTCGCGTTCCACTTCGGGCGCCGTGTTGTTTGCGTTCCAGAGTGACGAGGTGCGCGAACACTGGCTTGCCCTGATGGATGCCGCCGGCGCGTTGGGCAAGCGCAAGCGTTTCATTGCGCAGGCCGACGACATCCGTGCGCAAGGTTATGCGATGTTGCCGAGCGGCGACGTCGATGCGGTGACCGACCTTTCCGCGCCGATCCTGCGGCATGGTTTCGCCGCCGGTGCGTTGACGATTCCGTACGTCGAACGCCGTCCGGTCAAGGTGCCGATCAAGGCAGTGCTGGAGCGCCTGCGCGCCGCGGTCGAGGGGATTTCGAAGGAGCTGACGGCGTGAGCGCGCCATGAAAAAGTTCCGGCTGGCTGCGTTGATGTGCGCGTTGGTCTGCCTGACGGCGCCGGCATTCGCCGCACCTCCCGCCACGGCCACCAGCGACGCCGAGGCACGGGCGGCCGCCAAGGCCGCGCGCATGCAATGGTTCGCCGACGCCAAGTTCGGTATCTTCATCCACTGGGGCATCTACGCGGTCGACGGCATCACCGAATCGTGGTCGTTCTTCGATGGCTATGTTTCGTATGCCGATTACATGAAGCAGGCGAAGGGCTTCACCGCGAGCCATTACGACCCGCAGGCGTGGGCGGACCTGATCAAGGCCAGCGGCGCGAAGTATGCGGTGCTGACCTCGAAGCATCACGACGGCATGGCGCTGTGGGACACCAGGCAGGGCCTCAACGTGGTGAAGGACACGCCTGCGCATCGCGATCTGGTCGCGCCGTTCGTCAAGGCGCTGCGCGAGGACGGCCTCAAGGTCGGGTTGTATTTCTCCCTGATCGACTGGTCGTCGCCGCTGTATCCGGCTTTCACGCAGGCCCATCCGCGTTACGCGATCAAGGACGATCCCGCGCGCTGGCAGCGCTTCGTCACGTATTACCAGGATCAGGTGCACGACCTGACGCGCCGCTTCCATCCCGACCTCTACTGGTTCGACGGCGGCTGGGAACATTCGGCGGAGGAATGGCACGCCGAGGCATTGCACGACTGGATCCGCGCGCACAATCCCGATGCGATCATCAACGGCCGCTTGCCCGGCTTCGGCGATTACGGAACGCCCGAGCAGGGCGTTCCGATCACGCGTCCCCCCGACAAATACTGGGAACTGTGCTTGACCATGAACAACTCGTGGGGCTGGCAACCGAACGACGATCACTTCAAGACGCCCCACGAGATCATCCGCATTCTTTCCGGCACGCTCGACATGGGCGGCAACCTGTTGCTGGATATCGGCCCGCGCGCCGACGGCACGATCCCGAAGATCGAGGCCGACACCCTGCGGCAGGTCGGTCGCTGGGTGCATAAGAACCAGGAAGCGATCTACGCCAGCCAAGCCGGCATTCCGCATGACTATTACCTCGGCGACAGCACGCTGTCGAAAGACGGCAAGACGCTGTACCTGTTCGTGGACGGCAAGCCGGGCGGTGCCGTGTTGCTGAAGGGTTTGACGAATCGCGTGCTCGTCGCACGCGTAGTCGGCAACGGCACGATGCTGAGCCCCAAGCGCCTCGGTGCGACGCTGGGCGGCGCACCCTCGATGCTCGCCATCGACGTGCCCGATTACGCGCTCGATCCCGACGTCACGGTGATCGCATTGGAACTGGATGGGCCCATCAAGTTGTTCCATCCCGAGAAGAAATCCGGCAGCTAAGCATTCAATCAACGCAAAGTTTGCCCGTCATCCCGGACGCCGCATTGCGGCGATCCGACTGCGTTTGCGGGATCGCAAACGCGAACGCCGAAGGCGGCCCGCAGGGCGAGCGCCAAGGACGGCGCGAGTCAACCCAGTGATTTTTGCGGCTAATGATTGAAGTCGCTGGGTTCCCGCTTTCGCGGAAATGACGACATGAAGGAGTGCGCCGTGCCCACACGTCGAGAAATCCTGCAAGGCGCCGCCGCGCTGGCATTGCTGGCACGCGTCGGCGCTCGTCCTGCGCTGGCCGCCGCACCCGCGAAGAAGCAAAGCGGTGACTACATCCCGGAAACCGATCCGCTCGTCGTCAGGAAGCTCGCACAGTGGTCGGACTGGAAATTCGGGCTGATCCTGCACTGGGGCACCTACAGTCAGCTCGGCATCGTCGAGTCGTGGTCGTTGTGTTCCGAGGATGAACCGTGGTGCAAGCGCCCCGATGGCGTTGGCTACGTCGAATGGAAACGGCGCTATGAGGAGCTCCCGAAAACCTTCAACCCGGTGAAGTTCGATCCGGCGCAATGGGCGGATGCCGCGCACGCGGCTGGCATGCGCTATGTGGTGTTCACCACCAAACACCATGACGGTTTTTGCATGTTCGATACGGCGACGACCGACTACCGGATCACCGCGTCCGACGTGCCGTATCACACCAATCCGAGGGCGAACGTCGCGAAGGCGGTGTTCGGTGCGTTTCGCGCGCGCGATTTCGGCATCGGCGCATATTTCTCCAAGGCGGACTGGCACACGCCGGATTACTGGTCGCCGCGCTGGGCGACGCCGACCCGCAACAACAACTACGACGTGCGCAAGTATCCGGAGATGTGGAAGCGCTTTGTCGAGTTCACCCACAAACAGATCGACGAGATCACTTCGCGCTACGGCCGCATCGACCTGATGTGGCTGGACGCGGGCTGGGTCAATGCGCAGGACCACCCCGGCGCCAAGGCCTACGGCATGGAAGTGCCATGGGCGCAGGACATCGACATGCCGCGTCTCGCCGCGACCGCGCGCCGAAACCAGCCCGGCATCATCCTGGTCAATCGCGCCGATGGCGGTCCCTACGAGGATTACCGCACGCCCGAGCAAACCGTGCCCAGGCATCCGCTGCCGTATCCGTGGGAAACCTGCATGACGATGGGCGACTCGTGGTCGTGGAATCCGCACGACCGATACAAATCGCCGCGCGAACTGGTGCACACGCTCGTGAACATCGTCGCCAAGGGCGGCAATTTGCTGCTGGGCATCGGGCCGCAAGGGAACGGCGAATTGCCCGCCGTCGCGCTGGAGCGATTGACGGCGATCGGCACGTGGATGCGGATGAACGGTTCCGCCATCCATGCGAGCCATGCCATCGCGCCTTACGAAGAAG
This sequence comes from Rhodanobacteraceae bacterium, assembly GCA_025928735.1. Classification (GTDB taxonomy): domain Bacteria; phylum Pseudomonadota; class Gammaproteobacteria; order Xanthomonadales; family Rhodanobacteraceae; genus 66-474. Next base: position 7,172 of record JAICIW010000017.1, read on the forward strand.
GCAAATTCCGATTCACACAGATCAAGGACGGCAGCGTCAACGCGATCTATCTCGCCGACGCAGATGAGCACGCGCCTCCGGCGGCCATCGAATTACACAGCTTCCAGCCTGCGGCCAATGCGCGCCTGCACGTGCTTGGCGTATCGGAGCCATTGGGATGGCAGCCGCGCGGCCCGGGTTTCCGCGTCGAGTTGCCGCCAAGCGTGCGCCACCGATTGTCGGGAGCGCCGGCCTGGACGTTGCGTATTTCAGCTTTGCGCAGCTGACGCCCTTCCTTCGCTGCGCTGCAGCAGCTTTTCGGATCGCACAGGGACTTCCCATCGCGACCCGAAGGTTTTAACATCCCGCTGGCAGGGTTTCATGGGTGCATCACTGGCTCACAATTGAACCGCAAGGCTGCGGTCGTTCCCGGGAGGCTCGTCCATGCAACACGCCACATTCCATCGCAGTGCGCTGGCTCTGGCCTTGTCGGCCGCGTTGTTGTTGCCGGCGGCCGCTTTCGCGCAGGCGGCCGGGGGACAGGCTGCGGGTTCCGTATCGACTCAGTCGACGCCCGATTCATCCAAGCCGGAGAAGACTCTCAAAGAGGTCGTCGTGCTCGGGTCGCGCATTCCGCGCACGGAGCTCGAAGGGGCCAAACCGGTAGTGACCATCACCGGCGTGCAGATCAAGAAGGAAGGCTTCACGACCCTCTGGGAATTCATGAATTCACTGCCGCAGGTCGGCCGGGCGCAGACCCCGCCGAGTTGGGGGTCCACCTCGGTGAACGCGCGTCAGCTCAACTTGCGCAACATGGGTCCCCAATTCACCCAGTTGATGATCGATGGTTATCGCGTCGTCGATTACCCGCAGTCGAACAACGGCCGGACCAACTTCCAGAATTACAACAACATCCCCACGGGGATGATTGACCGCGTGGAAATCCTTGCGTCCGGCGCATCGTCGATCTATGGCGCCGACGCAGTGGCCGGCGTGGTCAACGTGATCCTGAAGAAGGAGTACCAGGGCGATGATTTGCAGCTCACCGCCGGTGGTGCGACCCGTGGTGCCCGCCAGTACGGGAATTTCAGCTGGACGGGCGGCCGATCGGGAGATCGCTGGCACGTCATCTACAACCTCGAGCACACCAATCGCTCGCCGTTGTGGGCCAAGGATCGCCCGTACACGGATTCCGAGGCGGACGCCGGCTACGGCACCTGGAATCCCAGCGCGCGGATGTTCGGCTACCAGACTTACGACGCCATGTCGCTGTATGACATCAATGGCAACTACATCACTCCGCCGCCGGGATCGTGCGAATCGTTCCAGAATTTCTCGCGGCGCGACAAGCAGACCATCGCGACCAGTGGCGATCAGGTGACGGGTCCGGTCACCGACTACGGCCAGTACTGCACGCAACACGATCTGTTCCGCAACTGGGTGCTGACGCCGGGTCTGCAAAGCAACGACGCTGCCATTTCGGGCGAGTACGATTTGAACGACAACCTGCAAGCCTATGGCTCGGTCGCGCTGTGGGACACGCACGGCGTCTCGCAGACCCAACGGCCATTCGCGTATCCGATGGGCGGGTTGCCGGTGCCGTTCTACGACTCGGGTACGGGCCAGGTCGTAACCGGTTTCCTGCGCCAGTTGACCTACGCCGAGATGGGCACCCAGGCCAACACGTACGACAACGAGCAGTACTGGAACATCCACGCCGGACTGCGCGGCGCGATCTTCAATGGCCGGTTCAACTGGGATTTGAACCTCGGCTACCAGAAGTACATCGTGCACGAGAACTACACCGGCCTGAACGAACAGGGCATGTTCGATTTCTTCTTCGGCCCGCAGCTCGGCACCACCACGATCAACGGCACGACGTATCCGGTGTACCACGTCAACCAGCAGCGCTACTGGTACCCGATCACGCCGACGCAGTACTCCACGTTCGGCGTGGCCGGCGAGAACAATGCGTGGTCCTGGATGCAAAACGCCACGTTGAACGTCAACGGCAACCTGTTCAACGTGCCTTGGGACGACAAGCCGATTGGCTGGGCCGCGGTGCTGGAGGCCTACCACAACGGCTACCAGCTCGCGCCGGACCCGCGCGGCAACACCCTCGACTTCGGCGACCCGTTCCAGGATTACAACACCGGTGGCGGCAGCCGCAACCGCTACTCGTTCGCGACCGAGTTCCGGATACCCGTCCTGTCGACGCTGGACATTGATTTGTCCGGACGCGCCGACAAATACGTGGACGCCAGCATCGCCGATATCGCGAAAACCTGGGGCCTCAGCATCGAATGGCGCCCGGTCAAGAGCCTGCTGCTGCGCGGCAGCTACGGCACCAATTTCAAGGCCCCGGACATGCAGGCGATCTACCAGACGCAGTCGGCGTCGACGGTCGGCATTTACCGCGACGATCTCCAGTGCATCCAGGCCGGCGACTTCAATTGTCAGGCGACCCAGCATTCCACTTACTTTACCCATTACCAGGGCGGCAGCCCCAACCTGCTGCCAGAGTCGGGTCATGGCTGGACCTACGGCCTGGTGTGGGATATTCCATGGGTCGATGGATTGTCATTCTCCGCCGACTACTGGCACACCGGTGTCAACAACGCGATCAATTACATCGACGCAGACACCCTGCTGGCAGACGAGGCGGGTTGCATCACCGGTCTGACGATCACCGGCGCGCCCTACACGACACACGCACCCGGTTCAGCGTATTGCCAACTGGCGATCAAGGACGTCATCCGGGGCGCGGACGGCAACATCACCGCCATCCACACCGGGCCGATCAACGAGTCGTCGCTGTATGTCAGCGGCATCGATGCGTCGCTCGACTACCACTGGACGACGAACGACTGGGGCAATTTCAACCTCTCGATCAACTACACCGACAATCTGTCGTACAGGGAACGCGTGCTTCCCACCGATCCGTTGCTCAATACGCGCTACCAGAACGTGGCCAGCAAGGTGACCGGCATCATCAACTGGAATCGGGGCGCGTGGGATGCGTCGATTTCCGGCCTGCGTTACGGTTCCTTGCGCGACAACAACTTTGGTGGTTGCGAGGTGTTGTCCAACGGCATCATGCCGTCACAGGGGGACGCGGCCTGCACTTCCTATTACGGCATGATCAAGCCGTGGATCACCTGGAGCGGCTCGGTCGGCTACCAGTTCGACAAGCGCATCAAGATGACGCTCATCGTGCATAACATCTTCGATCGGGTGGGCCGGATTCCTTATTACGCGGGCGGCTTCGAGTTCATCCCGACCCAGCAGGGTGATACCTACGATGGGCGCGAGGTTTTCCTGCAGATCAATTACAAACTTGATTGACGAGCTCCAGCGTCGAGATGTTGCCCCGGCATGTGCCGGGGCCTTTCTCGATGCCGCGCGGGCCGGACGTGGCGATGATTGATGCGCATTGCCACTTCTGGCGCCTGAACCAAAATGATTGCACGTGGCCGCCGCCGGAGCTGACTGCGATCCATCGCGACTTCTTTCCGGACGATTGGCAGCGTGCAGCGAACGCCGTGGGCATCGACGCCGCGATCGCGGTGCAGTCGCAGCCCAGTGATGGTGATACCGACTGGTTGTTGGAATTGACGTGCGATGATCCGCGCATGGCAGGCATGATCGGCTGGGTAAATCTGGCCGCGCCGGGTGCGCCCGGCCGCATCGCCGCGCTGGCGGAGCATCCGAAATTGCGCGGCCTGCGGCCGATGCTGCAGGACTTGCCCGACGACGACTGGATTCTGCAACCCATTGTGACGCCAGCCATCGAGGCGATGGTCGCGCATGGCTTGTGTTTGGACGTGCTGGTGCGTCCGCGGCATCTGCCGCACCTGCTCCGATTCGCTGAACGGCATCCTGCGTTGCGCGTCGTGATCGACCACGCCGCCAAGCCGGACATCGCGGGCGGCGTACTCGATCCATGGCGCGCGCGCATCGCGAGGCTTGCGGAATTTCCGAACGTGGTCTGCAAGCTGTCCGGGCTTCTGACCGAAGCTGGCGAGGCATGGCGACCCGACGCCCTGCGGCCGTATCTGGATCATCTGCTCGCGACATTCGGCCCGCGTCGGCTGCTGTGGGGCAGCGATTGGCCGGTGGTGAATCTTGCGGCCGACTACTCGCGCTGGTTCGATCTGGTGGACACGATCACGGGTCTCGCGGGCGATGAACGGGCGGCGTTGTTTGGCGACAATGCGGCGCGGGTTTACGGTATCGAAGCCAGGGGAAACCAGGCATGCGACATCTGCTGACCGGAATCTTGCTTTGCGTGGCTGCGCTGACGTGCATCACCGCGCATGCGGCCTTCGCGATCCTGCCCGCGCCGCAACACCTGACCCGCGGCCAGGGCGCGTTCGAATTGCATCGCGGCGCGCGTATCGCGGCGCCCGCCGATGCCCGCATCCAGTGGATTGCGGATTTTCTTCGTGACTCGATCGAGGCGCAGACCGGCGTCAAGCTGCGGGTGGTCGCGTCGCCCGCGCGTGGCCGCATCACCCTGCGCATTGATCCGACGATTCACGGCAACGAGGGCTATCGGCTGGACGTGACGCCCAAGGAGGTCACGATTTCGGCGGCCGACGCGCGCGGTCTGTTCTGGGGTGTGCAAACCTTCCGGCAGTTGCTGCCGCTGCAGCACGAAGTGCCACCGACGATCCCGGCGATGCACATAGAGGACGCGCCACGCTATGCATGGCGCGGCGTGATGCTGGACGTGTCACGGCATTTCTATCCAGTCGACTTCATCAAGAAGCAGATCGACTTGATGTCGTATTACAAGTTCGACGTGTTCCACTGGCACCTCACCGACGACCAGGGCTGGCGCATCCAGATCAAGCATTACCCGAAGCTTACCCAAGTCGGCGCGTGGCGCAGCGAGGCCGACGGCAGCCGTAACGGCGGTTTCTATACCCAAGACCAGATTCGGGACGTGGTCGCGTACGCACGCAAACGCAACGTGATGGTGGTACCGGAGATCGAGATGCCGGGTCATGCCAGCGCGGCTCTCGCGGCTTATCCCGGACTTTCGTGCAGCGGCAAGCCGATCACGGTGCCGACCACCTGGGGCGTGTTCCACGATGTCGATTGTGTCGGCAACGATGCGACATTCACGTTCCTGCAGAACGTGCTGGACGAAGTGATTGCGTTGTTTCCGTCGCCGTACCTCCACATCGGTGGCGACGAGGTGCCGGAAGGTGTGTGGGCCGACTGTGCGTCGTGCCAGCAATTGGCGCGCACGCACGACTTGAACGGCGAGCAGGGGCTGCACGGTTATTTCGTTCGCCGCATCCAGACGTATCTTGCGGGCAAGGGCAAGACCATGGTCGGCTGGGATGAAATCCTGGAAGGCCAACTCGCTCCGCAAGCGGTGGTGGAAGTCTGGCGCGGGCCCGACGAAGCGAACAAGGCACTGGCGAACGGCAACCGCATCATCATCGCCAGCCCGTTCTACCTCGACACGCCGATCGACCAGATGACGCTGCAGGATTTGTATCGCACGGACCCGTTTGACAACCCGCTGTTCGCGAAATATCCGGGCAAGGTACTGGGCGGCGAGGCCCCGCTGTGGAGCGAACGCGCCACGCCGCTGAATGGCGATGCCCGCCTGTATCCCCGGCTGTTCGCGGTTGCCGAGCACTTGTGGAGTGCATCCGCGCCCGACTGGCATGATTTCCTGTTGCGCGCACGCGCGCAGGAAGCATGGCTGGGCACCCAGCACGTCGCGTTCGGTCCCGAGGACAAGGACATTGTCGACGCGCGCGTGAGTTTCAATCCCACCTACAAGCGCTGGCGCATCCGGGCCGCACGCGGCTTCGATGACTTGCGCCTGCACTACACAATGGACGGCAGCGAACCGACCGCCGCGTCACCGTCGTTCGAAGACGTGCTGGACCTGTACGCGCCCGCCACGCTCAAGGTCGCGCCGTTCCGCGGCAACGTGCAATACCAGGCCGGCGAGACATTCCGGATGGTGCCGAACCTCGCGTTGGGCGATTCCGTGATCTTCGCCGCGCCGCCTGCCGGGCGCTATTCGGCCGATCTCACCGACGGCATCCTGGGCGCCCAGTACCACGATGGCGCGTGGGCCGGCTGGCAGGGCGCGGACATGGATGCCACGATCGACCTCGGCCGACCCACCGAACTGCACGCGATCGACGCACGCTTCCTGCAGAATGCGCAGGCCTGGATTTTGTTGCCGCGCAGCGTGAGTTTCGAGGCGTCGAATGACGGCAAAGCCTGGACGATGTTGCAGACGACTCCGCTTACGGTCGATCCGAACGACATGCACCCGTCGGTCCGCGATGTTGCGTGCGACCTGCAAACTCCCGTCACCGCGCGCTATCTTCGGGTGGTGGCGATGCGTTATGGCCAGCAGATCAATGGCATCGATACGTGGATTTTCTCCGACGAGATCATCGCGAAATGACCGGTGCGCGCGCGAGGCGCAGGTGGCGATGGCTGGTCGCATTGGTGTGGCTCGCGTTGTTGCCATCGTTGGCGAGTGCACTCACGACGCAGTCGCTGGATGACGGATGGCAATTCCGGATCGCGCCGGACGACCCGCACGCCCACGAACATCCGCGTGCGGCGCAATGGCTGCCCGCGACGGTGCCGGGTGCGGTGCAGACCGATTTGATGGCACTCGAACTGATTCCCGATCCCTATTGGCGCGACGACGAAGCGAAGGTCCAGTGGGCGGGATTGTCGAACTGGCAATACAGGAAAACTTTCGATGTCGATGCCGCGACGCTCGATCGCGCGCATGTCGATCTGGTGTTCGAAGGGCTCGATACCTTCGCGGACGTCTATTTGGACGGACACAAGGTACTTTCCGCCGACAACATGTTTCGTCGCTGGCGGGCGCCGGCGAAGGCGTTGCTGCACCAGGGCAAGAACACCCTCGAGGTACACCTGTATTCGCCGATCGAGCGTCTGCAACCCTGGTTGCTGAAGCAGCCTCATGCGCTGCCGGGCGAATTCGATTCCGCGTTCGGCGATGAGCCCAAGGGCAAGCAGACCGCCAATTACGTGCGCAAGGCCGCGTATCAATATGGCTGGGACTGGGGTCCCCGCATCATTACCGAAGGCATCTGGCAGGGCGTCAAGCTGGAAAGCTGGGACACGCTGCGGCTGGCGGATTTTCATGTCGCACAGGAATCACTGGACGCCGATGTTGCGAAGCTGGCGGCGCAACTGGACATCGACGCCGCTGCGCCAATGGCGGCGCACGTCGCGCTGAACTGGCGTGCGCCGGACGGCAGCACGCAATCGCTGCAGCGCGATGTCGAATTGCAATCCGGCGACAACCCCGTCGCGATTCAGTTCCGGATCGCGCATCCGCAACGCTGGTGGCCGGTCGGCTACGGCAAACCGAATCTCTATGACTTTCATGTCGACGTCACGGTTGGCGGCAAGGCGCTGGCGAGTGCGGACGAGGAGACGGGTCTGCGCAGCATCGAACTCCGTCGCCGCAAGGACCAATGGGGAAAGAGTTTCGAATTTGTCGTCAATGGCCTGCCGATCTTCGCCAAAGGTTCCAATTTCATTCCGCCCGACATTTTTCCCACGCGCGTGACGCCCGCGCGGTTCCGGCAACTGCTCGAATCGGCGCGCGACGCCAACATGAACATGCTGCGCGTGTGGGGCGGCGGTTATTACCTGCCGGACGTTTTCTACGCGACGGCCGACAAGCTGGGCCTGATGGTCTGGCAGGACTTCATGTTCGGCGGCGCGATTCCGCCTGCCGGCAAGGCTTTTCGCGACAATGTGCGCGCCGAAGCGATCCAGCAGGTGATGCGCCTGCGTGATCACCCCAGCATCGTGCTGTGGTGC
>JAICIW010000428.1 GCA_025928735.1 Rhodanobacteraceae bacterium
ATGTCTTTATCGGTGATGGCCCCCAAAGGAACCTCAACCCCTGATTCGTCATCCCGGCGACGTGGCGCGCAGGAGCGCGCCCGAACAGCGAAGCTGGCCCGCAGGGCGAGCGCCATGGATGGCGCGAGTAAAGCCGGGACCTAGTGACTTTCGCGCAATGCATCAAAATGCAAAGTCGCTGGGTCCCGGATATCGCTTCGCGATTCCGGGATGACGAGTGGTGGGATTGATCAGCGGTTCCCCAGGCTCGGCGGTCATTCCGGGGGCGCGCAGCGCGATCCGGAATCGGTTTTCGGAGGTTGGGGATGCCAGACCGATCCGGGTTCGGCCTCCAGCCGGTCCGGCTTGGCAAGCAACGTGCTTGCCCTTGTCGACGGCCTGGCCGCCCGGCCCCGCGCGAGCTGAAAAAATAAATGCCCCGGAGTGAGACCGGGTTCTCGCCGCGATCTGCCCAAGCAGCGGATTTTGCGATACATTCATCTTGCGATTCGGGGGTTTGGACTCCTTTCATGGCAACACAGATGAACCCGGCACCCAGCATGCCCGGCCTGACGGGCGTTCCGCGTCGACTGGCGCTGGAAGGCGTGCTTACGGAAACCGATGCACGACAGGCGGTGGAAGACGCCGCCAGGCAGAAATTGCCGGTGGCCAGCTATCTCGTCGAAAACGGGATGGTCGATGGATTGCGCATGGCGCAGGCGCTGTCGGCAGAGTTCGGCGTGCCGATGCTGGACACGTCCGCGATCGACGTTACCCAACTGCCGATCGGGGAACTGTCCGAAGAGTTGATCGAGAAACATATGGTGCTGCCGTTGCTGAGGCGCGGCAGCCGCTTGTTCGTGGGCGTGAAGGACCCGGCCAATCCGCGCGTGCTGGAGGACATCCGCTTCCACACCAATTGCGCGGTGGAACCCATCCTGATCGAAGCCGAGCAACTGAAGCGCGGCATCGAGCAGGCGCAGAACGCGCAGAGCATCAGTATCGGCGGCGACAGCGACGCCGACGACGGCCTGGACGGCCTCACGATCGGCGAAGACGACGGCGGCAGCGCGGACAGCGCGATGATGGACGCCAATGGCACCGACGACACGCCGGTCGTGAAGTACGTCAACAAGATCCTGCTGGACGCAATCAAGCGCGGCGCATCGGACGTCCATTTCGAACCCTATGAAACCAAATACCGCGTGCGCCTGCGCATGGATGGCGTATTGCGCGCGGTGTCGTCGCCGCCGCTGAAATTGGCGCCGCGCATCGCTTCGCGCCTCAAAGTCATGTCGCGCCTCGACATCGCCGAGCGCCGCGTGCCGCAGGACGGGCGCATGAAGCTCAACCTGTCCAAGACCAAATCGTTCGACTTCCGCGTCTCGACCTTGCCGACGCTCGGCGGCGAAAAGATCGTGCTGCGCATCCTGGATGCCGCGGCGGCCCGGCTCGGCGTCGAAAAACTCGGCTACGAGGACGACCAGAAGGCACTGTTCCTGGAAGCCATTGAAAAACCGTATGGCATGGTGCTGGTGACCGGCCCGACCGGCTCGGGCAAAACCGTGTCGCTGTACACCGCGCTCAATATCCTCAACACCGTCGGGCGCAACATCTCGACCGTGGAAGACCCGGTGGAAATCCGCGTCGAGGGCATCAATCAGGTGCAGCAGAGCGAAAAGCGCGGCATGACGTTCGCGGC
>JAICIW010000076.1 GCA_025928735.1 Rhodanobacteraceae bacterium
ACTCGTTCTTCCTGCGCCTGCGCCTGCCGGGCGGCGTGATGTCGCCCGCGCAATGGCTGGCGATGGATGCAATGGCGACGCGTTACGGCACGCGTGGCCTGCGCCTCACCACGCGCCAGACGATCCAGACGCATGGCATCCGCAAAGTCGATTTGCGTGCGGCGGCGCAAGCGATCCACGCCTGCGGGCTTGACACGATCGCGGCCTGCGGCGACGACAATCGCAATGTGGTCGCGGCGGTGAATCCGCTGTTGTCGCATGTGCACGCGGGGATCTTCGAGCGGGCGCAAGCATTGTCGCTGCACCTGCGGCCGAACTCGCGCGCGTGGTTCGAAACCTGGCTGGACGAACCGGCGACCGACGGCAACGAACCCGAGCCGTTGCTCGGCGATGCGTACCTGCCGCGCAAATTCAAGATCGGTTTCGCCGTGCCGCCTGACAACGACATCGACGTGTATTCGCAGGATGTGGGGCTGGTGGCCATCGTCGAGGCTGGCGAACTGGCAGGTTATGACGTGCTGGTGGGTGGCGGGATGGGCGCGACGCACGGCAACGCCCGGACGTACCCCCGCATGGCCAGCCCGATCGGCTTCATCGTGCCGGAGCAGGTGACCGCGCTGGCCGAAGCCGCGCTGACACTGCAGCGTGACCATGGTGATCGCTCCGAGCGTGCGCACGCGCGGTTCAAGTACACCGTCGATGACCGCGGGCTGGATTGGATCATGTCCGAGATCGAACGACGCGCCGGCTTCGCGCTGCAGCCCTCGCGCGGATTCGAATTCACGCGACGGGGGGATCGCTTCGGTTGGCGCGAAGGTGACGATGGCCGTTGGCACCTCGGCCTGCGCATCCCGTTCGGGCGCGTGCACGATCGCGATGGCGTCAGCCGGCAGACCGGCATGCGCGCGCTCACGGCGCTGCTGGCCGAACAGGCGCCCGATGCGCAGATTCGCCTGACGCCCAACCAGAACGCATTCATCGCGGGGGTGCCGGCGATGCTTCGCGCGCGCGTCGATGCCATCACGGCCGCGCACGATCTCGCCTTGCAAGTCGCAAGCTCGAAACTGGCGCTGAATGCGGTTGCTTGCGTCGCGCTGCCGACTTGCGGTCTCGCCATGGCGGAATCCGAACGCTGGATGCCGACGTTCCTGCCAGCGCTGCAGATCGTGCTGGACAAACATGGCTTGCACGACGAACCCATCGACTTGCGCATCAGCGGCTGCCCCAATGGTTGCTCGCGCCCGTACCTCGCCGAAATCGCGCTGATCGGCAAGGCGCCCGGCAGGTACAACCTGATGCTGGGCGGCGATCATCGGGGCCAGCGGATGAACGCGTTGTATCGCGAGAACATCACCGAGGCGGATATCCTCGCGGCGCTCGACGTTCTGCTGGCGAGGTTCGCAGTCGAGCGCGAACAGCGCGAACACTTCGGCGATTTCGCCGTGCGCACCGGGATAGTGGTGCCGCCTTCGCCGCGCGAGCCCGCGGCATGATGCCGCCCGACCCCATCAGCGCCGCGCAGTCGCCCGAAGCGCTGGCGGAACTCAATCGCTGGCTGGGCAGTTTGACGGCCGAACGACGCATCGAGTGGGCCTTGGCTACGCTGGTGGGCGAATACGCGCTGTCCTCGAGCTTCGGCGCGCAGGCGGCGGTGTCGCTGCATCTGGTCACGCGGTTCCGCCCGGATATTCCGGTGATCCTGGTCGACACGGGCTACCTGTTTCCGGAAACCTACCGCTTCGTCGATGAACTGCGCGAGCGGTTGCACCTGAACCTCAAGGTGTATCGACCCGAAGTCGGCACCGCCTGGATGGAGGCGCGGCTCGGCCGGCTGTGGGAACAAGGCAGCGATGGCATCGCCCGCTACAACCGCCTGCGCAAGGTCGAGCCCATGCAGCGTGCGCTGGACGAGCTCGGCGTGCGCACCTGGATCGCTGGCATCCGCCGCAGCCAGTCGGGAAGTCGCGCGCACGCGGAGTTCCTGGAACTGCACGGCGGGCGCTGGAAGCTGCACCCGATCGCGGACTGGCGCGACCATGATGTCTGGCGCTATCTCAACCGCCACGCGTTGCCGTACCACCCGCTGTGGCACGAAGGCTACGTGTCGATCGGCGACGTGCACACCACGCGTCGCTGGGAGCCCGGCATGCGCGACGAGGACACGCGTTTTTTCGGTCTGCAGCGTGAATGCGGATTGCATTTTGCGGCCGGCAAATAGACGTCCAAACACTTGCGGATCAATGGCGACGCCGTCAAGCTGCGTGTTCCCGAGGGAGATTCAGCATGACAGGCAAGACCCGGCCGCCGCGCGGCGCCCCCGCAAAACCCGCGCGTGCGAAGGCTGCAAGCAAAGCCGAAGCGCCCGCGTCGAAGCCCGATCTCGCAGCGGTGCGCGCCGAGATCGACGGCATCGACCACCAGATTCAGGCGCTGATCGCGCGCCGCGCCCACTGGGCGCACGAAGTCGGCCGCGCCAAGGGCAAGCTGGCCGCGGCGGTGGACTATTACCGGCCGGAACGCGAAGCACAGGTGCTGCGGCGCGTGGTCGACCGCAATGGCGGTCCGCTGGCCGACGACGTGCTGGTGCGGCTGTTTCGCGAAATCATGTCGGCCTGCCTCGCCCAGCAGGAACCGTTGAAGGTCGGCTTCCTCGGGCCCGAGGGCACGTTTTCCGAGCAGGCGGTGTTCAAGCACTTCGGCCATTCGGCCAAGGGTTTCCCATTGGCCAGCATCGCCGAGGTGTTCGACGAGGTCGCCGAAGGCCGTGCGGATTTCGGCATGGTGCCGGTGGAGAATTCCGGGCAGGGTACCATCCAGTCGACGCTGGATCTTTTTCTCGGCTCGCCGCTGAAAATTTGCGGCGAAGTCGAACTGCACGTGCACCAGTACCTGCTGTCGCGCGGTGGCCACATCGAGGACATCGAACGCGTATATTCGCATGGCCAGTCGCTGGCACAGTGCCGTGGCTGGTTGCGCCAGAACCTGCCGGGCATCGAGCTCGAAGCGGTGTCCAGCAACGCCGAAGCCGCGCGGCGCGCCCGCAAGGCCGACGATGCAGCCGCGATCGCCGGTGAAAGCGCGGCGCATGTGTATGGATTGCAGGTTGTCGCCGGCCCGATCGAGGATCGTCCCGACAACACCACGCGCTTCCTGGTGCTCGGCCGTGCGCTGTTTCCGCCGTCCGGCAACGATCGCACCTCGCTGCTGGTGTTCGTGCGCGACCAGCCGGGCGCGCTGTACCGCGTGCTGGAGCCGCTGGCACGGCATGGCGTCAGCATGAACCGGATCGAGTCGCGCCCGGCGCACACCGGCAAGTGGCAATACGCATTCTTCATCGACGTCAGTGGCCACGTGGACGAGTCACCGTTGCGCGATGCGCTGGCGGAGCTGGGTGATTTTGCCTCGCAGGTGTCGGTGCTCGGTTCATATCCCGTTGCGATAGCCTGAAACTCGGCGGAGGCATCCGCGGTCCCATGTTCATTGCCGTGAACGAGGACGCGCGATGCGATGCCTTGGTCTGTTGCTGGTTTTACCCATTCTTGCGGGCGCTTGGCCTGCGCTGGCGAGCGCGGGCTCCTACGCGGATGCGCTTTCGCAATGCCTGATCCGTTCGACCACGCCCGCGGACCAGAAGACGGTGGTGCGTTGGGCGTTCGCGACCATGGCGCTGGACCCGGACGTCGCGCCAATGAGTGCCATCACGCCGGAACAACGCGCATCGATCAATCAGAAGGCCGGTGCGCTGGTGACGGATCTGCTGGCCCGTTCATGCAACCAGCCTGCGCAACAGGCGCTGATGTTCGAGGGGCCGGGCGCCGCGCGCACCGCGTTCGAGGCCTGGGCGCGCTGGGCGATCACCAATCTCGCCTCGGAACCGCACGTGATGCGGGGTGCGGGCGCGCTGCTGCAATACATCGATCTCGGCAAATTGATGTCGCTGGTTCCGTTGCAGGGATTTCCGCCGGCAAGCGGCGACACGCGTTGATGTAGGTTGGGCTGAGCGAATGCGAAGCCCAACAAGCCTTCGAGTCACGATTTCCGCAATCGATTGTTGGGCTTCGCTCTGTTCCGCCCAACCTGCAGGCTCGTGCGCCCGCCAGCGGCGGCACGCGTTGATGTAGGTGGGGCTGACGCCGGCTCCACCGGCGGAAGCCCAACGCTTTCGGCACGAAAGGTATTGGGCTTCATTGCATTCAGCCCAACCTACGCCATCATGCGATGCAACTCGTTCCACGCCGGCGGTTCCGGCCATGCCGGTTCGGCGTTGCCGGCGACCACGCGTCGCAGGTCGATGCCGTCGATTTGCGGCGCCACTTCGCGCAGCAGGCGCAGCGCAAAGTCGCGCACGACACGGCCGCGCGGCAGGATCGCCCAGGTGATGCACTCGGGCAACGCATCGGGCGCACGCAACACCCGCAGGTCGGTGTTCTCCGGCGACACCGCCATCTCCGCGAGGATGCCGACGCCAAGCCCCGCGCGCACGTACGTCTTGATGAGATCCGCATCGTGGGCGGTCATCGCCAGTTGCATTGGTAGCTTGGCTGCATCGAACGCACGCTTCAGCGAGGACTCCGGCTTGCGCGACGATTCATAACTGACAAGCGGAACCTTGGACAGATCGCGCAGGCTGACGCCCTTGCTGCGACGGCCGAGCGGGTGGCCGGTCGGCACCAGTACCACGCGGCGCCAGCGAAACAGCGGTACCGCGACGCCGCCGTCGGGCACGGCGCCGCTGGTGCTGATCACGGCCAACTCGTCGCCGCCGCGCGCCAGCCGCGCCAGGATTTCGCTCTCTTCGGATGGCTGCAGGCGGATGCTCACCGCCGGGAATTCGCGTCGCGTCGCGGCGATCGCATCGGGCAGCACGTAGCGCGCCTGCGTGTGGGTGGTCACGAGCGTGAGGCGGCCCTTGCGTTCGCCGCGCTGGTTGGCGGCCAGCGCGCGGATGTTGCCGGCCTCGTCGAGCAGGCGGCGCGCATGTACCAGCACGTGTTCGCCCGATTGCGTCAGGGACGTCAAGCTGCGGCCCTTGCGGGTGAACAGCAGGAAACCGAGTTCGTCTTCGAGTTGCTTGATCTGCCGCGACAAGCCAGGCTGGGTGGCGTGGACATGCTCGGCGGCAAGGGTGATGTTGAGGCCCGAATCGGCGATGGCGACGAGGTAGCGAAGTTGATTGAGCGTCATTGGGAAAGTCCCGCAAGTGATGATCGCGAACCGCGGTGGCACGCATATTTCGCGCACCCCATCGAGGATCGGCGACAACACATCGCGGGACGTTTCAGGTTCATCGGAGTGGCTCCATCGCGGCCGGCGCATGCGAATTGACCAGCGGCGATCAGCCTAGCATGTAGACGTCCAGACATCCATATCGACATATAACCGTACCGCATAAGGCTGTCTCCGATGCGTATTTCCGCTTGCGTCGTCAGGCGCGCAGACTGTGCGAATGGGCATCAATGCTTCCATCGACACGGCAGTTCCCGCGTCGCTGTTCCCGCTGTTCGCGGACTTGCGTGGCCGCGCCGTGCTGGTGGTCGGCGGCGGCGACGTGGCGCGCCGCAAGGTCGCGGCTTTGCTGGAAACCGGCGCCGACATCACGGTCGCGGCGAGCGTACTCGATCGCGGATTGCGGGAGTGGGTCGAGCGTGGACGCCTGCATCATCGCGAAGGTGACTTCGAACCGGCATGGCTGGATGGCGTGATGCTCGTCGTCGCAGCCAGTCACGATCGCGCGCCCAACCGCGTCGTGGCCGAGGCCGCGCGGACGCGCGGCATCTTCGTGAATGTGGTCGACGATACCGAAGCTTCCACGTTCCACATTCCCGCAAGTGTCCGGCGCGGACGATTGCAGGTGGCTGTCTCCTCGGGCGGCGCAGCGCCGGTGCTGGCGCGGCGCGTGCGCGAAAAGCTGGAAGCCGAACTGGATGACTCGCTCGGGGTCTTGACCGAGTTGCTGGCGCGCGAGCGTGCGCGTATTCGCAGGCGCTTTCCACAGGCCGGCAAGCGTCGGCATTTTTTTGAACGGTTGCTGGGTGGCGATCTGCCGCGCCTGCTGTGCGAAGGCGACGAGGCCAGCGCAAAACTTGCCTTCGAGTGCGCATTGAATGAACCCGATGCGACAAGGCGGCGCGGCAGCGTGGCGCTGGTCGGCGCCGGCCCCGGCGATCCCGGCTTGTTGACGCTGAAAGCCTTGCGCGCGCTGCAAGATGCCGACGTGATCCTGCACGATCGCCTGGTTGGCCCGGACATCCTCGAACTCGCGCGCCGCGACGCCGAACGCATTTCCGTCGGCAAGCGTGTGGGCGAAGGCCACGACGCCACGCAAGCGCGCATCCACGCGCTGATGCTGCAACACGCGCGGGCCGGCAAGCGGGTAGTGCGCCTGCAAGGCGGCGATCCACTGGTGTTCGGGCGCGGCGGCGAGGAACTGGATTTCCTGCGCGCCCATGGCGTGGCGCACGAAGTGATTCCCGGTATCACCGCCGCGATCGCAGGTGCCGCCGCTGCCGGCGTGCCGCTGACCGATCGCCGGTGCGCGCGCAGCGTCACGCTGCTGAGTCCGCGCGGCCGGACCGACGTCGACGGCGAAGCACTCGCTGCGCCCGGACAGACGTTGGCGATCTACATGGGCGTCGGCGAACTGGATGCGCTGTCGCATTTGCTGATCGCCAGCGGGCGTGGTGCCGACACGCCTTGCGTGCTCATCGAGAACGCATCGCTGCCGCAACAGCGCACCCTGGCCGGCACGCTGGGAGATCTCCCGGCGCTGGCGCGCGAACACGACGTGCACGCCCCGGCGCTGCTGATCGTCGGCGAAGTTGCCGCGCACGCGCAGCGCGCGATGCACACCGGGCGATGTCGCGGCGAAACAGCATCCATCGCACATGCTGCCTGAGCATAGGTTCCAACATTGGCTTTTCAACACGAGGACACAACCATGAGTTTGCAACTGGGCCAGACCGCCCCCGACTTCACCCTCGATTCCACCAAGGGATCGTTGCACTTCAACGCCTACGCGCGTGATCATTGGGTAGTGTTCTTCTCGCACCCCAAGGATTTCACCCCGATCTGCACCACCGAACTGGGCGCGTTCGCGCGCCGCAAGGCCGAGTTCGACCAGCGCGGCGTGAAAATTCTCGGCCTGTCGGTCGATCCGGTGGAAGATCATCACAAATGGTCGAAGGACATCGCCGAGGTCGGCGGTGCCGAGGTCAACTATCCGATCCTTGCCGACCCGGATCTGGAAGTGGCCAAGCTGTACGGCATGTTCCATCCCGAGGCCGATCCGAAAGTCACCGTGCGTTCGGTGTTCATCATCGATCCGCAACGCAAGGTGCGCGTCACGCTCACCTATCCGCCGAGCGTGGGCCGCAACATCGACGAGATCTTGCGTACCATCGATGCGCTGCAGCTCACCGATCAGCAGCCGGTCGCCACGCCCGTGAACTGGCTGCCGGGCGAGGACATCGTGGTGTCGCCCAAGCTTTCCGACGCCGATGCCGCCGAACGCTTCACCGGCGTGCGCAAGCTGAAACCGTACCTGCGCTTCGCCAAGGCTGAAGCCAAGTCGCCGGTCGAGGCTTGACGGAGCCGGCATGATCCAGGCCCGCGCCAACTTCGCCGCCACCGTGGGGCGCACGCCGCTGGTTCGCCTGCGGCGCGCATCGGACGCCACCGGTTGCGAAATTCTTGGCAAGGCCGAATGGCTGAACCCGGGCGGGTCGATCAAGGATCGCACCGCCCTGGGCCTGCTCCTCGATGCCGAACAGCATGGATTGATCCGGCCCGGCGGCACGCTGGTCGAAGGCACCGCCGGCAACACCGGAATCGGTCTGGCCCTGCTCGGTTCAAGCCGCGGCTACCGCAGCATCATCGTGATGCCGGAAACGCAAAGCGCCGAGAAGATCGACGCGCTGCGGCTCACTGGCGCGGAGGTGCGGCTGGTGCCGGCGGCGAAGTTCAGCGATCCGAAACACTACGTGCACATCGCCCGCGCGCTGGCGGAATCGTTGAATGAAAAAAATCCCGGCAGCGCGTGGTTCGCCAACCAGTTCGACAACACCGCCAATCGCGATTTCCATGTCGCCACCACCGCCGTCGAAATCTGGAACGAAACCGACGGCGCGGTCGACGGCTTCGTGTGCGCGGCCGGGACCGGCGGCACGCTGGCGGGCGTCGCGCAGGGTTTGAGAGCGCGCAGGCCGCGCGTGCGGATCGCGCTGGCCGATCCGGCGGGTTCGGCGCTCGCCAATTTCATCAACACCGGCGAACTGGTCGCGGAAGGCAACTCCATCACCGAAGGCATCGGCTCCAGCCGCATCACCGCCAACTTCAAGGA
>JAICIW010000319.1 GCA_025928735.1 Rhodanobacteraceae bacterium
CCAACGCCCGCGCCCGCAGATCCTGGTGCGCTGCACCGCGGATCGTGCGTTGGCATGGAAAGCAACGCTGCGGACGGATTTGCATGCCGCGGGACTCACGGCCGGCGGCGATCCGGTCGACGTCTTCATCATCCCGTCCGACGCCGGCCCGCTGCCCGGCTTGCTGTCGGCACGCGAAGCGGGCGGCGAGGAAGGCACGGCATGGATTTGTGCGGGGCTCACTTGTCAGGCGCCGGTTACATCGCCCGGTGCTCTCGCGAATGCGCTGCAGGCTGGATTGTCTGCGTAGTGAGCGCCGCTACAGCACGATCGGCTCGTCCGGCAAGGCATTGCGCCGGCCGGGGCCCGGCGGCAAATACAACTCCAGCAGGTTGTGCGTGGCGATGATGCCGTCCAGCGCGCCTTCCTTCCATTGTTCCTTGCGAAACTGCTCGCCCATGAAGCCGATGATGCGCTCCCACGAACCTTCGGGCACGCGCGCCACTACCCCGCGATCGGGAATGATCTCGATGGTGTAATCGCCCAGCAGCACGTAGATCAGCACGCCGGTGCGGCGTTCGGTATCCCACACCTTCAAGTCGGCGAACACGCTTTCGGCACGCTCGCGCACGCGCCGCCCGCCGATCAGATAACGCGCAGGCAGGCGCGCC
Organism: Rhodanobacteraceae bacterium; assembly: GCA_025928735.1. Lineage (GTDB taxonomy): Bacteria > Pseudomonadota > Gammaproteobacteria > Xanthomonadales > Rhodanobacteraceae > 66-474. Next base: position 651 of record JAICIW010000319.1, read on the forward strand.
TCGACGGCGAAGCAGATTTCGCCATCGTGCCGGGCTTCCCCTGCCGCGATCGCCGCCTGGATTTCCTGCATGGCCGCGGGCGGAAACGCCCGGCTGGCGGGTGCGTGGAACCAATGCCGCAACCAACGAATCGCATCCATCACCAACTCCCTGAAGCGCCGCCGCCACCGGTGGAACCGCCGCCGCCGGAAAATCCGCCGCCTCCACCGAAGCCACCACCACCGAAACCGCCGCCGCCGAATCCGCCCCAGCCGCCGGAGCCACCGCGCCGCGCGAACATGCCACCGCCGCCGCCCGCGAAGCCGATCAGCCAGCCAAGTACGCCGAGTCCAAGTCCCAACGGCCACAAACCGCTGAACAGCCAAGCCAGCAACCCGGTCACTCCGCCGACCAGTCCTGCTCGCGGCAGCCGCGACATGCGCGCAAACAGCCCACGCGCCCACACCAGCACGATCCACGCGACGACCAACCCCGTGAACCAATCGTGGCCGTGCGCGACGCCGCCCGGATTGCGTTGCGGTTCCTGCAGCGGAGGCGGCAATTTTTCACCGTCGATCAGTTTCGTCAGTGCCCCGATCGCGTCGTTCAAGCCGCCGAAGAAATCGTTCACCCGGAATTTCGGCGACATGTATTCACGGATGATGCGCGACGCCGCGGCATCGGGAATCGCCCCTTCGAGACCGTAACCGGTTTCGATCATCGCCCGGTGGTCGTCCTTCGCGACCACCACCAGCACGCCGTCGTCGACGTTCTTGCGGCCGATTTTCCACTGGTCGAACACGCGGGTCGCGTAATCGGCGATGTCTTCGGGCTGCGTGCTTGGCAACATCAGCACCACGACCTGCGCCCCCTTGCGCTGCTCGAGCGCAACGAGTTGCGCTTCCAGTTGCTGTGTCTGTTGCGCCGTGAGCGTGCCGGTGAGATCGGTGACGCGCGCCTTCAAGGTTGGCACGGCAACGTCGGCACGCGCGACGCCCACGAGCGCAAACAACAGGCCCGCAAGCAGCAGGCCCGCAAGCAGCATCCAAGAGTGAAACGCGTTCTTCACGCCCCGCTCAATGCGCGCTTGAAGCGGACGCAGGCGCAGATGGCGTACCGAAATCAACCTTCGGCGCGGTCGAGATCGCGGCTTCGTTGTCGACCGTGAAGTTCGGTTTCACCTGATAACCGAAAACCTTCGCAGTGAGGTTCACGGGGAAACCGCGGATATAGCTGTTGTAATCCTGCACCGCCTGCACGTAACGGTGACGCGCCACGGTGATGCGGTTCTCGGTGCCTTCGAGCTGCGCCTGCAGGTTCTGGAACAGGCCGTCGGCTTTCAGGTTCGGGTAGTTTTCCGACACCGCCATCAGCCGCGTCAGCGCGCTGGAAAGTTCGCCCTGTACGGCCTGGTATTTGGCGAGCGACGCCGCATCGTCGGCATTCACCGTCACCTGCCCGACTTTCGCGCGCGCGTCGGTGACTTCGCGGAACACCTGTTCCTCGTGCGCGGCATAGCCCTTCACCGTCGCGACCAGGTTCGGCACCAGGTCGGCCCGCCGCTGGTATTGGTTGATCACTTCCGACCACGCGGCCTTGACCGCCTCGTCCTTGGTCTGGATCTGGTTGTAGCCGCAGCCCGATAACAGGCCGCAGGCCAGCAGCACCGCGAAACCGGCACATAGCATTCGGAAAGCGCGCACGGCGGAACCCTCGTCGTGTTTCGGAGCGCCGATTGCAGCACGCGCGGTCGGTCCGCGCAACGGGAAGGTACGACGCTAGAACGCGCGCGGAAGCAGTATCACGCCCCAGATCACCAGCATGTTGACCATCAGCAGGAATACCGCGGCCGAGCCCATGTCCTTGGCGCGGCCGGCTGTTTCATGAAGTTCGGGCCAAAGCTTGTCGACCAGGCATTCGATGGCCGAGTTCAGCATCTCCGCGGCCAGCACCGGCAACAATGAACCGGCCAACAGCGCTTTTTCGATCGCGCCATCGCCAAGCCACAAACCGACCGGAAACAGGATCACGAGCAGGACCACTTCGAGGCGGAACGACGCCTCGGTGCGCCAACCCGCGCGCAGGCCCTTCATTGACCAGATGAATGCGAGCCAGATTTGGCGCGGTCCGCGGTTGATGTTGCTGGCCATCGGTTCTCCCCTGCGCTGGACGCGTTCGCATTCATCCGAATCATGCATCGCGCAGTCCGTTCACGACCCGCGCTTGTGCGGCCCGCTGATGATATTCGTGCGGCCAAACCGCCATGCCGCCGACCATCAGCAGCTGCATGCCGCGAATGATGGAGTCGGCCAATGCTTCGTCGAAATTGTCGTCGCCATCATTACCCGACCGGAAACCCAAGCCGCTGAAGCCACCTCCGTTGCTGAAGGCGCTCGAATCGAACTGGACGTGCTTTGTTCCACGGAATCCTGACCGGATGCGAAGGCGCGTATGATGCCACGGCCGCCACCGGACGTCCTGCCCCAAGCCTCAGGAG
>JAICIW010000324.1 GCA_025928735.1 Rhodanobacteraceae bacterium
ATCCCGGTTTCGGCAGGATGCAGCCGGTGTTGCACATCACCGGTTCGGTGATCACCGCCGCGACCGAATTGCCTTCGCGCTTGATCGCGTCGGCCAGTGCATCGGCATCGTTCCACGGCAGGATGATCAGGTTATCTTCCACGCCCCGCGGCAGGCCCGGGCCCTGCGGCACCGGCACCGGACGCGCATCGGGACCGGCCCTGGCGATGTCCGGATGTTTGCTCCAGTACACCTGATCGGAAAAGCCGTGATACATGCCCTCGAAGCGGATCAGTTTCGGCCGGCCGGTGAACGCGCGCGCGAGCCGCGTGGCGTACAGCACCGCCTCGGTGCCGGTGTTGCATAGCCGGACCTGTTCCACGCACGGCACGGCGGCGATGATCTTCTGCGCCAGCCGCGCCTCGTCCGCGGTCGGCAGCGCGAACACGGTGCCGCGCTGCTCGATGAAATCCACCACCGCCTGCGTGACCCGCGGCGGCCGGTGGCCGAGCAGCATGGGCCCGAGGCCCAACAGGTAGTCGATGTATTGGTTGCCATCGACGTCGCGCAGGTGCGAACCCTCGCCGCTTTCGACAAACAACGGATACGGCGTCCACCCCGCCCAGGTCGCGCGCGCGGTGCTGTTGACGCCGCCGGGAATGGGGCCGCAGGCGGTGTCGAACAATTTCGCGCTGCGTGACGTGTCGAGACCGGGCGCCAGCGAAGCGGCATCGACAGGGGAAGCCGTGGCGGCTATCGCGGAATTCATGGTTCGTCCTGCGCGTTTCTCAGAGGGCGGGGGCGGGGGTCAACACGCGGCGCGGCGTATGCAGTTTGCCCGTCAGCAGCGACGGCAGCAGTCCGATCGCATCGGCGAAGCCGACGATGGACGTGTGCGGAATCGCGGCGTGGCGACAGTGTTCGATCAGGCGATGTTTGGCGAACACGTAATCGGCTTCGCCCGCCGCGCAAAAGTCCGACGCGCCATCACCGATCAGCAACACGCGATGGTGACGATTGTGTTCGCGCACCGCGCTGGTGCATTTGCAATGACCGCTGCCGACCCGGCAATGCGGGTCGGAGAATGGCGTTTCCAGCTTCCACCGCCGCGGCGCGGTTTGCACCAGCCGGTTGGCAAGGACAGGCAGGGCATCGAGTTGATAGCGCGACAGGATCGCGCGGATCGCATGATCGAGTCCGTCACTCACGATCCGCAGCGTCGCGCCCGCGGCCAGCGCGGCTTCCACGAACTGCGGGAACGCCGCGTCGATGCGCATCGTCGCAAGGTGCTCGTCGATCTCTTCGCGCGAAGCATCCAGCAGCGCAACCTGTCCCGCCATGCACTCGGCCGAGCCGATCTTGCCGGCACGCCAGTCGCGTTCCAGCAACTGCCATTCGGGCTGCGCGAAACGATCGAGCAGCGAGTCCGTGACGTCTTCGACCGCGATGGTGCCGTCGAAATCACACAGGATGTTCCACTGGATCACGGATGTTTCTCGGAAGGCGGACCGCCGCAAAGTGACGGCAATTCTAATCTTGCGTTGCTTTCCGGATGCTTTCTAGTGCGATCGTCCCTGATCGCCGCGCAACCGGGCTTCCGGCCTCATGCGACCTTGAGGGACCAAAAGCCCCAGAACGGCCTTCCATGGCCTGACTTTCACGAAAGCTGCTACGAACCGGATTTCGGGAAGCGGACCAGCACCCGTTGTCCGATCCGGAGTGGCGCCTGGCCCTGTTTCGCAGGCGCAAGTTCCAGGGTGCAATCGACGTCGTTGGCGAGCGCGCGTTCCAGCGGGTCCTGTGTCAGGCCGGCCGGCTGCAGCACTTGCCCGACCCAGGTCACGGTGGCGTCGTACGCGGGGCCTGAACCCGAATCGCGCACCACCTCGGCGTGCATGCCGGCGCGAATGGCGCCAGCCGCGTCGACGTCGAGTTGCGCCTGCACGATGTGCGGACGGTCGGGCAGCAATTCGAACAAAGGCTGGCCGGACGATGCGGACACGGACTGGCCGATTGCGACGCGCCGCATCACGACCGTACCCGCCACCGGCGCGCGCAGCGTGGTGGCATCGAGATCGAGTCTTGCCGCGGCAGCTTTCTGCTGCGCGGCATCGAGTTCCGCCTGGGCGGCTGCCTGCCGGGCTTTCAGCGAGGCCACGGCACTACGGGCCTGCTCGGCGGCTTCGCCGGTTGCCGCACCGGCCTTGGCGGCCGCGGCAAGGCGCGGTGCGCGTTGCTCGGCTTGCTTCAGTGACACCTGCAACCCGACCAGTTGCGCCTTGGCTTGTTCGATGCCCGCTTCGGCGCTCGCTACCGCGATGTTCGCCCTGCGCGCGTCGAGCGCGGCCAGCACCTGGCCTCGCTTGACGACATCGCCCTGTTTCACCGTGACCGACTCGACCACCCCATCGGTGCGTGCGGCGACCAGCACCATGCCGCCCTCGACAGCAACCTTGCCACGCGCCACCGCCAGCCATGGCGAGGATTGCGGGGAGGTTTGGGCGGGCGCGTCCTGTTCGCCACCGGAGGAGCACGCGCCCAAGGCGAGCGCCGTGACGGCAAGCACCACGCTGGCGCAGCGATGGGGTTTCACGATCTGCTCTCCTCTCGAAGCGCGGAATCACCTTGCGGTGCGCGCCGGTCATTGAATATCACCCCGTCTTCCATTTCCAGCACGCGATCGGCGTGGGTGACGAGGCGCGGATCGTGGCTGACGCACAGCACGGTGGTGTCGTGTTCGTGCGCGATGCGGCGCAGGGTGTCGATCACGATCTGGCCGTTGGCGGCATCCAGCGCGCTGGTAGGTTCGTCCGCGAACAGGAGCTGAGGCTGCTTGACCAGTGCGCGCGCGATCGCGACGCGTTGTTTTTCGCCGCCGGAAAGTTCGGCCGGCAGCAGGTGCATGCGATCGGACAATCCGACTTCATCCAGCGCCGCACGCCCGCGCGATTCCGCCGCGCGATCCTCCACGCCCATGTAGCCCAGCGGCAGCATCACCTGTTCCAGCGCGCTGAGCGCGGGAAACAGGTTGAAACCCTGGAACACGAAGCCGGTGTGCTGGAGCCGAAAGCGATCGCGCGCATGGCG
>JAICIW010000162.1 GCA_025928735.1 Rhodanobacteraceae bacterium
GAAGGGTTACAGCGGCGTCGCGATCTACGCCAGGCGCGAGCCGGACGAAGTGCTGAAGAAGATCGGCTGGAAAGCCTTCGACGACGAGGGCCGCTATATCGAGGCGCGTTTCGGCAATCTCTCGGTGGTGTCGCTGTACGTGCCGTCGGGGACCTCGGGCGAGGAACGCCAGCAGTTCAAGTTCGAGGCGATGAAGAAGCTACGCAAGATCTTCGACGGCTGGCTCGCCAGCGGTCGCGAGTACGTGGTGTGCGGCGACTGGAACATCGTGCGCAGCGAGCGCGACATCCGCAACTGGAAATCCAACCAGAAGAATTCCGGCTGCTTGCCGGAAGAACGCGCATGGTTGAACGCGCTGATCGCGGACGCACACGGCGACGGCTCGCCCGCACCGACACACGGCTGGCTGGACAGCTTCCGCGTGATAAAACCGGACATCGAGGAATACACGTGGTGGTCCAACCGCGGCGCCGCGCGGGCGAACAATGTCGGTTGGCGGATCGACTACCAGATCGCGACGCCCGGTCTCGGCAAACGTGCGCGTGCCTGCACGGTCACGCCGACACCGCGGTTCTCCGACCACGCGCCATTTTCAGTCGAGTACGATGCGGTGGACTACGCGGAATGACCCGCAGCGCCGCGGGCGCCACCAAGCCCGCCAAGCCATCGATATGGAAGGCGTTCACGCAGCCGGCCGCGTGGACGATGTGCTTCTTCGGGTTTTCGTCCGGCCTGCCATTCCTGCTGGTCGCGGGCACCCTGGCGTACTGGCTCAAAGCCGAGCACATCGTGCTGCGCGACATCACGATGATCGCCAGCGCCGGCATGACCTACGTGTTCAAGTTCCTGTGGGCGCCGCTGCTGGACCACTGGCGACTGCCGCTGTTCTCGCGGCTGGGTCGCCGTCGCGGCTGGTTGCTGCTGGCGCAAGCCGGCGTGGTGGCCGGTCTGCTTGCGATGGCGTTCCTCACACCCGCACGACTGGACGCCTTCATCGCCGCGACCATCGCGGTGGCGTTTTTCGGCGCAACGCAGGACATCGCGGTGGACGCGTGGCGCATCGAGATCGCACCGATGGACCAGCAAGGCGCGCTGGTCGCGACCTACGCGCTCGGCTATCGCATCGGCCTGATGGTCGCGGGCGCTTTCGCGCTGATCATGGCCGATCACCTGGCGTGGCCGTGGGTGTACGCGGTGATGGCCGCGATAATGGTGATTCCGGTGATCGCCAACCTGCTGGCGCGCGAGCCGGAGCGGCATCGCGAGTCGCCACGGCGCTGGATGGAGGCGATGCGCAATGGCGTGGTGGCGCCATTCACCGATTTCTTCGCGCGTTTCGGCGTGGCGCTGGCGCTGGTGACGCTGCTGTTCATCCTGCTGTTCAAGTTGCCGGAACAGGCCACGATCGGTGGCATCATGAGTCCGTTCTACCGCGACATGGGCTTCAGCCTCACCGCGATCGGCACCATCACCAAGATCTACGGCGTGTGGATCGGCATCGCCGGGGTGTTCGTCGGCGGTGCTGCGGTCGCGCGTTTCGGCATCAACCCGAGCCTTTTGGTCGGAATCGTCGCCTGCGGTTGCAGCAACCTGCTGTATCTGTTGCTGATCGGTCACCACGGCAACCTCGGCATGCTCACCGTGGTGATCTCGGGCGAAAACTTCACGCTCGGATTCCTCGGGCCGCCGACGGTTGCGTTCCTGTCCTCGCTGGTGAACCGCCAGCACACCGCGACGCAATACTCGCTGCTGAGTTCGATGGTGAACCTGCCGGGGAAGGTGATGGGGTTTTTCGCCGGCGGCATCGTGATGGCGACCAGCTACGGCTTCTATTTCGTGCTGACGGTGCTGGCGGTATTGCCGGCCGCGCTGTTGCTGCTATGGCTGGTGCCGCGGCTGCGCGCCCACGGCGTGGGCGACGACGTCGATCAGGCGAGCGGCGCGTAAACCGCACCCAGCACGCGCGGCCCGCGCGCGCCGGTCACCGTCGGCAGATTGCCGGGCGTACGCTCCAGGCGTGCGCGCGCGAGCCAGGCGAAACCGATCGCTTCCACGAAATCGGGATCGAGGCCGAGCGCGGCGGTCGTGTCGATCTTCGCATCGGGGAGCTCGGCACGCAGCGCAGCCATCAACGCGGCGTTGTGCACGCCGCCACCGCAGGCATACACCTCGCGAACTCCGGCTGCATGCACGCGCAATGCATCGGCGATGCTGCGCGCGGAAAGTTGCAGCAGCGTCGCCTGCACGTCGGCCGGTTCGATGCGGTTGGGCAAAAGCGGATCCAGCCAGTCGAGATTGAAATATTCGCGACCGGTGCTTTTCGGCGGTGGCGCCGCGAAATACGGATCGCCGAGCAGGCGTTGCAACAGCCCCGCATCTGCGCGACCGGCGCGCGCCCATGCGCCACCTTCGTCACGCGACGTGCCGCGATGGCGCAGCGACCAGGCATCCAGCAGGCAGTTCGCTGGACCGGTATCGAAGCCGAGCACCGGCTGGCCGGGCACCAGCAGCGTGAGGTTGGCGATGCCGCCGAGGTTCAAGATCGCGCGCGACGTCGCGGCATCCGCCAGCACGGCGGCATGCAGCGCCGGCAACAGCGGCGCGCCCTGCCCACCCGCTGCAAGATCCGCGCGACGAAAATCCGCCACCGTGACGATGCCGGTGCGTTCTGCCATCACGTTCGGGTCGCCGATCTGCAAGGTAAAGGGATCGGGCCCATTCGGCCGGTGGCACACAGTCTGCCCGTGCGAGCCCAGCGCCGCCACCTCGCGCGCGTCGATGCCCACGTCGCGCAACAGCGCCAGCGCCGCATCGGCAAAGCACGCGCCGATGGCGGCATCGAGATGCCCGTAAGCATCCAGCGTGATCGCTGCGGCATTGCGGGCCAGCGCAACCACGCCGGCTTGGACATTATCGGGATAGGCGAAGGTGCGGGTCGCGACGACGTCCGGGTGCATCGCGAAGCGCACCAGCGCGACGTCGATGCCGTCGGCGCTGGTCCCGGAAATCAGCCCCAAGTAAAGCGGCGCGGCATCAGCCACGACGGCGCATTCAATTGGTGGCGGCCACGCTGGCGCGATCGTCGCTCACCCGCGCGAGACGTTGGGTGGCGTTGTCGATCATCTGGATACGCGCCACCATCGGTGCGGTCTGCGCGCGGAAGTCGGCCATCAATTTGGTGGACAGCGGCTCCGGCTTGGGCATCGTGACCGTCAGCGGATTTTCGGGCTGACCGTTCACCCGCACTTCGTAGTGCAGGTGCGGACCGGTGGCCATGCCGGTCTGGCCGACGTAACCGATCACTTCACCCTGGGTGACGTGCGAACCGACGTGCAGGCCGGACGCGAAGCGCGACATGTGCCCGTAGGCGGTGGTGTACTTCGACGTGTTGCGGATGGTGATGAAATTGCCGTAGCCGTGCGAACGGCCGCGGAAGGTGATCACGCCATCGCCGGCGGCATGGATCGGGGTGCCGGTCGGCGCCGCATAATCGACGCCCTTGTGCAGGCGGTTGTAACCCAGGATCGGATGATGGCGCATGCCGAAGCTGGACGAAATGCGCGTGAAGGCGACCGGCGTGCGCAGCAAACCCTTGCGCAACGGGCGACCATCCTGGCTGAAGTAGGCCACGCTGCCGTCGGGTTCCTTGAAACGATAGGCGGTGTAATGGTGGCCATTGTTGACGAACTCGGCCGCGATGATGTTGCCGCCGCCCGAATACTTGCCGTTGCGGTAGATGTCGTCATAGACGACGGTGAAGCGGTCGCCCTTCTGCAGATCCTTGATGAAGTCGATGTCGTACTTGAACACGTCGGCAAGCTTCAACACCATCGTTTCGGAAAGCCCGGCCTTCTCGCCCGCCGCGAACAACGAACCCTGCACCTCGCCGTGCGCGAAATGCATGCGGCGTTCGACCGGCAACGCCGCGACCTGAGCACGCATGCTGCCGTCGGCCTGAGTGGTCAATGTCACCTGGGTGGCGGAGTCGGGTTCGTAACGAAATCCCTGCAACTGACCTTTTGCATCGGTGAGGAATTCGACCTGGTCACCGGGATGCAAGGTTTTCAGCGCTCCGGTGTCCTTGCCGCTGGCCATCACGGCGGCAAGGTCGGTGCCACTCAAACCTTGCGCCTGGAAAATTTCCGACAGCGTCTCGCCTGGCTGTACTTCCACGACTTTCCACGCGGCAACGACCGGACGCAGGGCCTCCTTCGGCGCCGGCGGCAACTGCAACGCCAGCGTTTCGCGGGTCACCGATTTCACGACGGTGTCATGCTGGATCACGCTGGCCCACGCGGGAATGCCAAGCAATGTCAATAACGCAAGCAGGAAAGCACCGCCACCGAGAATCCAGCGCTCACGCGTCCAACCGAGCGCGGCGAGCGGCGCTTCGGCATGAAACGACCAATGCGCGCAACGCGAATAAAAGTGGGAATGGCATTGACGGGTCTTGCGACGGATCGCCTGACGACGCACGACATGAGGGGTGACGCGACGGAGGTGGCGATCCATCGGAGATCCATTGAAACGGGCGAAAACGCGCGACGGGCCGTACCATAGCCCCACCCGAAAGCGTGCGTCAATGCCTTGAATCACAAACATTTGCACGCGGTTTCGCAGTTAACACATAATTAACCACCACGTCACCTTCACGCGTTGACGCACCCCACTTTTTGGGTGGCGCCAATGCCCGCCGATCGGAAAACCCCATGTCTTCGAACCAGCAAGCCCTTGCGCTGATCCATCGCGGCGCGGTCGATGTCCTGAAGGACGATGAGCTCGAAGCGCGTCTCGCGCTTGGTCGTCCATTGCGAATCAAGGCGGGCTTCGATCCGACCGCGCCGGATCTGCACCTCGGGCACACCGTGCTGCTCAACAAGATGCGCCAGTTCCAGGATCTGGGGCATACCGCGATTTTTCTGATCGGCGATTTCACCGGGATGATCGGCGACCCGACCGGCAAGAACGTGACGCGCAAACCGCTGACGCGCGAAGAAGTGGTGGCGAACGCCGAAACCTATTCAAATCAGGTATTCAAGGTGCTCGATCGCGAACGCACCGAGGTGCGTTTCAATTCCGAATGGTTCGGCAAGATGGATGCGTCCGACATGATCCGGCTGGCCGCGCAGCACACCGTTGCGCGCATGCTGGAACGCGACGATTTCGCCAAGCGTTACGCCGCGCAGCAGCCGATCGCGATCCACGAATTTTTGTATCCATTGGTGCAGGGTTACGATTCGGTGGCGTTGAAGTGCGACGTCGAACTCGGCGGCACCGATCAGCGCTTCAACCTGCTGATGGGCCGTGGCTTGCAAGAGCATTACGGCCAACCGCCGCAGATCGTATTGACAATGCCATTGCTGGAAGGCATCGACGGCGTGCAGAAGATGTCGAAGTCGCTGAGCAACTACATCGGCATCGACGAACCCGCCATCGACATGGTCACCAAGACCATGAAGATCGGCGACGACTTGATGTGGCGCTGGTTCGAACTCCTGAGCTTTGATGTGTCGTTGGACGAGCTGGCGGTGATGAGACGCGACGTCGCCAGTGACGCGTTGAATCCGCGCGACGCGAAACTGCGCCTCGCGCGTGAACTGGTCGTGCGCTTCCACGGTGCGGCCGAAGCCGACAAGGCGATCGCCGGCTGGCACGCGGTGGTGCGCGGTGAAGGCGACACGTCGTCATTGCCGCTGAACGAGATCGCGATTCCCGCGGACGGCTTGCGTTTGCCCGCGCTGCTGACCGCGGCGGGCCTCACGTCCAGCAACTCGGAAGCCAACCGCAAATTGAAGGAACGCGCCGTGCGCATCGACGCGCAAGTGGTGGAAGACGCACCACGCGTCTTCGAAGC
>JAICIW010000024.1 GCA_025928735.1 Rhodanobacteraceae bacterium
ACCGCTGCGCCCCAGCGATCGTCCAGCGCGGTATCGAACAGGACGCTTTCATCGGCTTGTACGGTGAGCCACGCGTTTTCGCGCAATTCCTGTTCGAGTTGGCCCGCGCCCCAGCCGGCGTAACCCAGCGCCACCAGCGCGCGGTCGGGACCGTCGCCGTCGGCCATCGCGGCAAGGATGTCGCGCGAGGTAGTGACGGTCAGCAGGTCATTCACGCGGTAGCTGGAATCCCATTCACGGTTGCCCGACGCGTGCAGCACGAATCCCCGTTCGGGCTGCACGGGGCCGCCCACCAGCACCGGCGCACCCGCGACTTCGGCGCGCTCGCAGGGCATGTGCATCTGCTGCAGCACGTCGCCCAGCTTGTAATCGGACAGGCGATTCACCACCAGGCCCATTGCACCGTCCTCGCTGTGCTGGCACACGAAGGTGATGCCGCGCGCGAAGTTGGGATCGCCCATGCCGGGCATGGCGATGAGGAAATGGCCGGTAAGCAACTGTGCGCTCGCGGCACCCAAACGATCGATGGATTGCGTGGCCGTGGCGCCGCCGTGCTGGCCGCGTTTGCGGCGTGCCGGCCGTTTGCCCGCGGAGTCGGGTTTGTCGCGCGCGTTCGGGTCCTTGTCGGAGGATTTTGCCATGCGCCAATTGTAGCGCCGCCAATCACAACGTCAGCGCAATTCGGTCGCGCGTGTCTGAAGATGATTACCAGGCAGGAATTGCCATGTGCGCGTGATCACGAGTTCGGTGACACGGTGGCCCGCGGCATCCTTTTCGACGGGTATCGGCGGGAATGGCGCGGCCAGCTGCACGATGCGCACCGCGGCATCGTCCAGTACGCGGTGCCCGGAGCTGTGATTGACGGTGACTTCATGCACGTGGCCGTCGGGCGTCAACACCACGGTGAGGATCAGGTCACCGTGCAGGTGGCGCAGGCGCGCGGCATCCGGATAGTTGAGGTTGCCGATCCGTTCGATGCGATGCACCCAGGCGACCTGGTACGCGGCGTATGCGACGCTCCGGGTGTTGGCGGAGATGTACTTGCGGCGCGGGCGGCGTGCGTAGGCCTCCTGTTCGTTGCGCACTTCCTGGGCAAGCCGCGCCATTTCCATCCGCTGCGGCACGGGAAGCGACGACACTTGCCGGTCGGGCTGCGGCTGGTCGCGGGTGTTGCGCTCGCTGGCGACGCGGGTGTCCGCGCGTCCGGTGGTGGTGAGGATGTGCGGACCGCTGGCGACCTGCTGCGCCGGCGACGACGGCATCATCGGCACTGGCGCGGCGCCGGCCTGCGTGACGGGCAGCGGTCCCGAAACCGGCGCGCCCGGCCGATGCGCCTTGTCGCTGTTGCCGCCCCCGGCGTTGTTGGCTTGCGCCAGGAAATCCGCCTTGTTCGGCGTTTCGGAATTCGAGGTGTTGATCAGGGTGATGTCCAGCGTCGGCAGGCTCGGCGCGGGCTTCGCGAAATGGAAGCCGATGCCGAGAATCACGATGCCGTGCAGCATCAGCGAGAACAACAGCGCGACGCCGATCCGGTTCGGATCGACGCGTGCATGTGCGCCCGCGACGACGGCGTTCACGGCCGATCGGTCCCCGATGGGTCCATGGCCTCGATCGCATCAAACACCGTTCCCGCGATGTTCAAGCCGAATTGCGCATCCAGTTCGCGCGCGCAGGTAGGCGAGGTGACGTTGACTTCGGTGAGGTAATCGCCGATCACGTCCAGGCCGGCGAACAGGATGCCGCGCCGCGCCAGTTCCGGACCCACTTCGCTTGCGATCCAGCGGTCGCGATCGGAAAGCGGTTGTCCGACTCCGCGGCCGCCGGCGGCGAGGTTGCCGCGGAAGTCGGTGCCCTGCGGGATGCGCGCCAGCGCGTATGGAACGGGCCCGCCATCCACCATCAGGATGCGCTTGTCGCCCTTGCTGATTGCTGGGATGAACTTCTGCGCCATCACGAAACGGCGATCGTCGCCTGCCAGCGTTTCAAGGATCGAGTTGAGATTCGGATCATCGCCGCGCGACCTGAAGATGCCCCGTCCGCCCATGCCGTCGAGTGGCTTCAGCACCACTTCGCCGTGTTCACGTGCGAAGCGGCGCAGTTCCCCACGGTCGCGGGCCACCAAGGCCGGCGCGCAACACTGCGGAAACCATTGCGCCGCGAGCTTTTCATTGTAGTCACGCAGTGCCTGCGGATTGTTGATGACGCGCACGCCGGCGCGTGCGGCGAGGTCGAGCACCAGCGTGTCGTACAGGAACTGCGCGTCGAACGGCGGATCCTTGCGCGCCAGCACGATGTCGATGCCATCCGCCAGCGGCTGCCAATGCGCCTCGCCCAGCGTGAACCAGTCGCCCGTGTCGTCCCGCACGTCCAGCGGTGCCAGCCGCGCCCAGGCCACCCCGTCGCGCACGGCCAGGTCGCCCTGCAGCATGTAACGCAACGCGTGGCCGCGGCGCTGGGCTTCCAGCAGCAAGGCCAGTGTGGTGTCTTTTTCGGGATGGATCGTGCCGATGGGATCCATCAGCACCGCAACGGTCAGGTTCATGGGCTCGGGCTATTGATCAGTGGTTTGGCAGAGCGGCCGGGATGCGGCCGTGGCGCCATGAAGGCAAAGCGCAAGGCGTCACATCGAAACGGGGTGCGCATGGTGTATCTTGGCACAGAGACGGCTTTGCCTTGAGGAAGGCATCCGGGTTCGTCCGCAGGGGGGCGAATCGCAGGGGGATCGGGTTCGGGATCGAACGTGACGGCCGTCACAGTGGCATGCGGTGTGGCATCCATGTTGCATGGAGTCTCACCGCCTCCCGACGAGGTGGAACCCTGACCGTGAACGAAAACGTCAACCACGATGGCCTTGCCGGATTGAAGGTGATGGTCATCGATGACTCGAAGACCATCCGCCGTACCGCCGAGACCCTGCTCAAGAAGGAGGGGGCCGAGGTGTTGACCGCCGTGGACGGCTTCGAGGCGCTGGCCAAGATCTCCGATCTGCGTCCCGACATCATCTTCGTGGACATCATGATGCCGCGGCTGGATGGTTATCAGACCTGCGCGCTGATCAAGAACAACCACGTATTCCGCTCCACGCCCGTGATCATGCTGTCCTCCAAGGACGGCCTGTTCGACAAGGCGCGCGGCCGGATCGTGGGTTCCGAGCAATACCTCACCAAACCTTTCACCCGCGACGAATTGCTGGATGCGATCCGGCAGCACGTTGCGGCCGACAAATGACGCATCCACCACCGTGGTGATGCGCGCAGGGGAATCCAAGCAATGGCACATATCCTGATCATCGACGACTCGCCCACCGACGTGAAGATTTTTTCCGGCGCGCTGGAGCGGGCGGGGCACAAGGTCACGTCGGCCGGCACCGCCGAGGCGGGCATCGCCGCCGCGCAGAAGGACAAGCCGGACCTCGTGCTGATGGACGTGATCATGCCCGGCATGAACGGCTTCCAGGCCACCCGCAGCCTCACCAAGGATCCGCAGACCAGTTCCATCCCGGTGGTGATCGTCACCACCAAGAACATGGAAACCGACCGCATGTGGGGCCTGCGCCAGGGCGCGAAAGACGTGCTGGTGAAGCCGGTCAGCGAAAAGGATCTGGTCGCCAACGTCAGCAAGCACCTCACGGCGCAGGCCTGATCGACGATGACCAGGAAGCGCTCCCAGGAGAAACACGGCCATCGCAGCGGCGCGCGGCAGGCGCAAGCCGCGGCACCGGCCACGGGAGACGCTCTGGAAATCATGCAGCCGGCCGGCGCGTATGCGTTGCTGGCTGCTTACGAAAGCCGCAGCCTCGAGCATGATCCGGGCGTGCCCGAGCAGATCGAGGCGCCGGGCCTGTGGCGCGCGATCGGCTTTCGGGTGGGCGAACACCATTTCGTCAGCGGCATCGACGAAGTCAGCGAAATCCTGATGCAGCCGCCGCCGGTCACCAGCATTCCGTCGACGCGTCCGTGGATGCTAGGCGTCGCCAACGTGCGCGGCAACCTGATCGCGCTGGTGGACCTCAAACAATTCCTGTTCGAGCAGCGCACCCATGTCACCGGGCGCGCGCGCGTGCTGGTGGTGAAACAAAACGGGGGCAACGTCGGGCTGCTGGTCGATGAATTGCTGGGCCAGCGCAATCTGACCGACGCCGATCGCATCGATGCGGAGGGCGAAGCCGATGCGCGACTGGCGCGCTTCGTCACCGAAAACGTCACGCTGGGTCCGACGCGGCTGGGCCGCTTCAGCATGGTGGAGTTGACGCATACGGCGGAGTTCCAGCACGCGGGGATCTAGGAGTCTTGATTGTGCGATCGCTCCCTGATCGCGGTTTCGTCGAGTGCTTTGGGGTATCGGAGAGGTTGCAGACGATGAATACCAGAAAGGACATTCCTGTCCTGACTTTCAACAACAGTCGCTCCGAATCAACTGCGGATATGGCAAAGAGGTGGGAATCATGAGCGCGAATTCCGGTGCAGCACGCAAGGGCACATCCCTGCAGACCTGGCTGATCATCCTGTTGCTGCTGGCGATCATCCTCGCCGGCGCGGACTTCTTCCTGCTGAACCGGCACGACAGCCAGGATCGTTCGGCCGCGCAGCTCACCACCCAGATCCAGGTGAATTCGCAGCAGGTCGCGAACTTCGCCTTGCAGGCCGCCAACGGCAACATCGACGCCTTCAAGGAATTGACCAGCACGCGCGCGGCCATCGCCGCGGCGGTCAGTCACTTGAACCAGGGCGATGCCGCGACTGGCCTGCCGGCCTACGTCGACGCGATCGGGGTGCGCGAACCGATGGCCGCGCTGACCAAATCGTGGAACCAGTTGAATGCCGACCTCGGCAAGATCGAAGCGAACAAGGATGCGGTGCTCGATTCCGCTTCGCAGGCCGCCACCTTCAACCAGCAGATGCCGGACCTCAACTCCAAGATCAATCAGGTCATCAGCATCCTGCAATCCAGGGGCTCGGCTTCCAGCATCTACACCGCCTCGCAACTGATGGTGTCGGGTGACCGCCTGATCCGCCGCGTCGGCGACGTGTTGCAGGGCGGCGCCGATTCCGCGTCGGCCGCCAACGGCCTCGCGCTCGACTCGACCAACTACGGCGAAACCCTGAAGCAACTGGCGGACAGTTCCGGTGGCGAAGCCACCAAGCTGCTCGGCGACGTCCAGAAATCGTGGAGCGGCCTCGAAGCGCCGGTGCAGAAGGTGATCGCCGCCGCGCCCACGCTGGTGACGGTGAAGAACGCCGCGACGCAGGCCTCGGTCGATTCGCAGGACGTGTTGCTGAAGGCCAACGCCGTCTCCAATGCGCTCGGCAAATTGCCGCAGACCCGTCCGTTCCCCAACGTGTGGTGGGGCTTGCTCGGTGCGGTCGCCGCGGCGGTGCTGGCGGTGATCCTCGCGCTCAACTTCATCCGCACCGAGCGCAAGCGTTCGGCCGAAAGCCGCAGCCTCAATGAACGCAACCAGCAGGCGATCATGCGCTTGCTCGATGAAATGGGCACGCTCGCCGAAGGCGACCTGACGGTGAAGGCCACAGTGACCGAGGACATCACCGGCGCGATCGCGGACTCGGTGAACTTCGCGGTCGAGGCGCTGCGTTCGCTGGTGACCACCATCAACGAGACCGCCGTGCGGGTGTCGTCCGCCGCCCAGGAAACCCAGGCCACCGCGAAGCATCTGGCGGAAGCCGCCAACCAGCAGGCCGAGCAGATCACCTCGGCCTCGTCCAAGATCAACGAGATGGCCGTGTCCATCGACCAGGTGTCGCGCAACTCCGCCGACAGCGCGGAAGTGGCGCAGCGCTCGGTGCAGATCGCCTCCAACGGCGCGCAGATCGTGCGCCAGACGATCTCGGGCATGGATTCGATCCGCGAGCAGATCCAGGAAACGTCCAAGCGCATCAAGCGGCTCGGCGAGTCGTCGCAGGAAATCGGTTCGATCGTCGAGCTCATCAACGACATCGCGGAACAGACCAACATCCTGGCGCTGAACGCAGCCATCCAGGCGGCGTCGGCGGGCGAGGCGGGCCGCGGTTTCGCGGTGGTCGCGGACGAGGTGCAGCGACTGGCCGAGCGCGCGACCGGCGCCACCAAGCGAATCGAGACGCTGGTGCAGACCATTCAGTCCGATACCGTCGAAGCCGTCAGTTCGATGGAGCAGACAACCACGCAGGTGGTCAACGGTGCGCGGCTGGCCGAGGATGCGGGTACCGCGCTCGGCGAGATCGAAAAGGTGTCGACCAATCTCGCAGGCTTGATTCAGGGCATTTCCAGCGCGGCCAAGCAGCAGTCCGCGGCGGCCACCAACATCAGTTCGACGATGAGTTCGATTCAGCAGATCACCGCGCAGACTTCGGTGGGCGCGAACCAGACCGCGGAATCGATCGGCAACCTCGCGCAACTCGCACAGGAGCTGCGTCGTTCGGTGGCCGACTTCAAGCTGCCCGCGTAAGCGGCGCGAGGAGGGGCCATGACCGCAGGCGACGACATCATGACCACGGCCACCGGCGAAGCCGGTGTGGCTGCGGTCGCGCCCGACGCGGTCGTGGAGCGGGAAGCCGGCGGCAGCGTGCGGAAAGCGACGATGCAACTCGAAGAACACATCGATTTCTCCACCCTCGGTTGGGTCAAGCCGCAGATCGACCAGTTGCTGTCGGAAGCCCGGCAGGCGCTCGAAGCCTACGCCGAGGATCCCGAAGACGCGCGCCTGATGCAAAGTTGCGTGGGCCTGCTGCACCAGGTGCTCGGCACGCTGCGCATGGTCGAGTTGTACGGCGCCGCCGAACTCGATCAGGAAATGGAGCATCTGGCGCAATCGGTGCTGGACGGCAAGGTCGCCGACCGCGACGAGGCGTTCGGCGCGTTGATGCGTGGGCTGGTGCAGTTGCCCGATTACCTCGACCTGATCGAAAGCGGCCACAAGGACATTCCGATCGTCCTGTTGCCGCTGCTCAACGAATTGCGTGAAGCGCGCGGTGCGGAACCCGTCGACCAGCGCGTGCTGTTTCATCCCGATATCGATCGACCGCTGCCGCCAGACGCGGCCGGTGCACGGGTGGCGTATCCGTTCGCCGATTTGCGCGCCCGCACCACGCAGGTGCGCGCGCGTTTCCAGGTGCAGTTGCTGGCCTGGACTCAGGGCAAGCAATCCAACTTCGCCGACATGCGCGACTGCATGGACGAGCTTCGCGCGGCGTGCCATGCCGAAGCGGCTCGCCGCCTTTGGTGGGTGGCGGGTGGGGTGCTGGAAGCCTTGCAGCAGGGCCGGCTGGATCTCCATCTCGCCAGCCTGCGTCAGCAGTTCGGACAACTCGATCGCACCATCCGCCACATGCAGGACCAGGGCGAGGACGTGTGCGGTGACGAAGACGCGCGCGAACTCGTGCGCGGTTTGCTGTTCTCCGTCGCGCACGCGACGCCCGGCCCCGGTCGGACCGAAGCGATCACGCAATCTTTCGCGCTCGATCGCATGGTGCCGTCGACCGAAGAACTGGAACGCGCCCGCGCGGCGATGTCCGGTCGCAACCGCGCGCTGCTCGACACGGTCGCCAAGGCCGTGCGCGAGGACCTGCTACGCGTCAAGGAAGGCCTGGATATTTTCCTGCGCCGCGACGACCGCAACCCGCAGCAACTGGCGCCGCAGGTTGAAACCCTGCATCGCGTCGGCGATACGCTGGGGATGCTGGGGCTGGAATCGCCGGCGAGGATGATCAGCGACCAGCGCAAGGTGATCGCGGACGTCATCGACGGCAAGTGCGAGGCGAAACCCGAAATCATCCTGGATGTCGCCAGCGCGCTGTTGTACGTGGACGCCTCGCTGGACGAACACATCGAATTCCTCGGTGCCAGCGACTCGTCCGGTGACGTGCTGCCCTCCAGCGAAGCGCGCAAGATCATGCGCACGCTGATGCGCGAAGCCGGCGCCAATCTCGGCCGCGTCAAGGATCACATCACCGCCTTCATCGAATCGTCCTGGTCGCACGCGCAGCTCGGCGAAGTGCCGAAGCTGCTCGCCGAGGTTTCGGGTGCACTGCGCATCCTCAACCTGGAGCGCCCGGCGGAACTGGTGGACGGCATCGACCGCTACATCGGCAACGAGCTGATCGCCGATGGCAACGTGCCCACCGTCGATGACATGGACACGCTGGCCGATGCGATGGCCAGTGTCGAGTACTACCTCGAGATCGGGCGCGATTCGAGCGCCAGTGACAACCGCATCCTCGATGCGGCCCGGCGCAGTCTGGAGAAACTTCAGTACTGGCCGCTTCCGGCGCGGCGTGAGCCCGCCGTACCGGCCGTTGCCGAGGACGCCGTGGATTCCACGCAACCTGCGGCCATCGCCCCGGCGCCGATCGCACCGATCGGCAAGGGGATACCGATCGCTGTCGATATTCCGATCGCGGCGGCCAACGACGCGGAAGCCGCGCGCGCGGAACACGTGGCGCCCGGTGTCGGTCCCGGCCACTGGATCGATGTCGAAGAGGAAGTGCTGGAACCGGTCGACGCAGACGGTGCCACGTCGGTCGATACCGCGTTCCAGGATGCCGCGGGCATCGACGAGGAAATCCGCGAAGTCTTCGTCGAGGAAGTCGGCGAGGAAATCGCCAACATCAGCGTCAACCTGCCGGCATGGAAGACCCATCCGGAAGACCTCGATACGCTGAAGAACGTGCGGCGTTCGTTCCACACGCTGAAGGGATCGGGGCGGCTGGTGGGTGCGGCGGCGCTGGGCGAGTTCAGCTGGAAGATCGAGAACATGCTGAATCGGGTGCTCGATCGCACCGTCCAGCCCGATCGGAACGTGCAGGACGTGGTGGACGCCGCGGTCGCGACGTTGCCGAAATTGCACGCCGGCCTGCAGGGCCGTCCGGTCACGCTGGACCCGCCGCTCGACGCGATCATGCAGGCCGCCGACAAGCTCGCCGCGGGCGAGCCGGCCCGCATCGACGACCTGATCCAGGGTTACCGCAAGACCGTGCGCAGCGTGCGCCGCTGGGTGACCGCGAGCGAATCCGCGGTCGTGCCGGTGGCCGCCGTCGCCACGCCGGATCACGTCATCACCTCCCCGGAAACCGGGTTGCCGGTGGTGGACCCGATCCTGCTGGACGTGCTGCGCGCCGAAGTGGGCCAGCACCTGGACAACCTGCGCGCGTATCTGGCGCGCAACGTCGATCATCGCGTCCCGGTGGACGACGAACTGATGCGCTCGGTGCACACGCTGCACGGCGCGGTCGCAATGGTCGGCATCGAGATGCTGGCCAACATGCTGGCGCCGATGGAATCCTGGGTGCGGCGCGTGCGCAGCGCCGAGGCCCCGCTCGATCGCGAGGGTTGCGACGCGATGCGCGATGCGGTCGCGATGACCGACCACGTGATGGCGCAATTCGACGCGCCGATTCCCGACGTGCCGGACACCACCGCGTTGGCCGAGCGGCTGGAGGCCTTGCGTGATCGCTGGCCCGAGGCCGCGCCGTTCGGCGCGCCGCGTGTTTCGATCGCGGAACTCGAGGCCGGGGCTGACTTGGCGCTCGGGGAAGACTCCGACAATGGCGTCACGGCCATCGGTTTGGCGGCTGTCTCCACGTTGCCCACCGAAGACGATGCTGACGCCTTGTCTGCGCGCGAAGAGGCCGATCGGCTGGCGGCGGAAAAAGCGGAACGGGAGCGCATCGCTGCCGCGCAGGCCGAAACCGAACGGCTGGCCGCGGAACAAGCCGAGCAGGCGGAACGAGAACGGCTCGCTGCGGAACAGGCCGAGCAGGAACGCAGCGCTGCCGAGCAGGCCGAAGTCGAACGCGCTGCGGCGGAACAGGTCGAACAGGAACGCGTTGCGGCCGAACAAGCCGAGCGGGAACGCCTTGCCGCCGAGCAAGCCGAACAGCAGCGTGTGGCCGCCGAACAGGCCGAGCAGGAACGCCTTGCTGCGGAAGCCGAGCGTGCTGCCGCCGAACAGGCGGAGGCCGAGCGCGTTGCCGCTGAAAAGGCGGAGCAGGAACGACTCGCCGCAGAAGCCGAACGCGAGCGTCTTGCTGCAGAACAAGCCGAACAGGAACGCCTCGCTGCAGAACAGGCCGAGCAGCAACGCATTGCCGCGGAACAGGCGGAGCGCGAACGCATCGCTGCCGAACAGGCCGAAGTCGAACGCATTGCCACGGCCCGCGCGCAGGCGGAGCGCGACATCGCCGCCGCGGCGCTGCCGGCATTCCCGGAAGACACGCAACCCGATGGCGCGCTCGACATTCCGGGGCTCGACCCGGAACTCGTCAGCCTGTTCACCGAGGAAGGCGGCGAGTTGCTGGACAGCAGCGACAGCTTGATGGCCACGTTGCGCAATGCGCCCGATGACGTCGAATGCATCCGTGGTCTGCAGCGCAACCTGCACACCCTCAAAGGCGGTGCGCGCGTGGTCGGCATCGCCGCGGTAGGCGATCTGGCGCACGCGATGGAAACGCTGCTGGAGAAGATCGGCGATCGCAAACGCCCGGTCGAGCCGATCGAGGTCGATTCGCTTGAACGCGCCTTCGACCGTCTGCACGACATGCTCGAGCGCGTGGTGCAGGACCGTGCGGTGGCGACGCCGGTCCACGCGGTGGAACGTTTCAACGCGCTGGCCGAAGGTCGTCCGATCGCGGGCATGGCCGATGCCATCGAAACGGCTCCGGAACCCACGACCGACCATGATGAAGTGGCGCCTGTTGCGAAAGCGGTTCCGGCACCGCCGCCGCGCGCCGCACCGCAATTCGTCGAGACCGACGTGCAGGTGCCCGCGGAATTGATCCGCGTGCGTTCCGACCTGCTCGACTCGCTGGTGAACGCGGCCGGCGAGGCGTCGATCTACCGTGCGCGCCTGGAGCAGCAGGTCGGCAACTTCCGCTTCAACCTGGTGGAACTCAACCAGACCGTCGCGCGTCTCCGCGAGCAGTTGCGCAAGCTCGAAATCGAAACCGAAACCCAGATCCTGTCGCGCTACCAGCGCGAGAACGAGGCCGGCGAAGGCGCGACATTCGATCCGCTGGAACTCGACCGTTTCTCCAACCTGCAACAGTATTCGCGCGCACTGGCCGAATCGGTCTCCGACTTGGCCTCGATCCAGGACATCCTGGACGACCAGGCGCGCCAATCGGAAACGCTGCTGCTGCAACAGTCGCGCGTCAACTCCGATTTGCAGGACGGCCTGATGCGCACGCGCATGGTGCCGTTCGAATCGATGGTGCCGAACCTGCGTCGTACGTTGCGCGGCGCCGCCGACGAACTCGGCAAGCGCGCGCAGCTGCGCGTGGAAGGCGCGCAGGGCGAAATGGATCGCAGCGTGATGGAGCGCATGAAGGCGCCGTTCGAACACATGCTGCGCAACGCGCTCGCGCATGGCATCGAGGATCCGGCCCAGCGCGTCGCCATCGGCAAGCCGATGGAAGGCACCGTCACCATCCACGTCGGCCGCCAGGGCACCGAAGTGCTGGTGCGCGTAACCGACGATGGTGCCGGTTTCGATCGCGATGCGATTCGCACCAAGGCCATCGAACGCGGATTGCTGCAGGCCGGTGTGCCGGTTTCCGATGCCGAACTTTTCAACTTCGTCCTGCAGACCGGCTTCTCCACCGCCAGCGAGGTCAGCCAGATCGCGGGTCGCGGCGTCGGCATGGACGTGGTCGCCAACGAAATCCGCCAGCTCGGCGGCTCGCTGACCATCGAATCCGAACGCGGCCGCGGCACCACTTTCAACATCCGCCTGCCGTTCACGCTTGCGGTGACGCAGGCGATCACGGTGCGCGCGGCCGAAACCACGTTCGCGGTGCCCATGACCTCCGTGCAGTCCGTCTCGCGCATTCCGCGCGAGGAAATGGTGGCACGGATGGCCGGCGATGACCGCACCATCGAATACGCTGGCGCGCCCTACCAGTTGTACGAATTGTCGGAACTGCTCGGACTTGGCGTATCGCACGCGGTCGAAGACAGCACTGGCCAGTTGCCGCTGCTGATGGTGCGCGCGGGCGATTTGCGCGCCGCGATCCACATCGACACCGTGATCGGCTCGCGCGAAATCGTGGTCAAGCCGGTGGGTCCGCAGATCAGCAATGTGCCCGGCATGTTCGGCGCCACGATCATGGGCGACGGTTCGGTGATGCTGATCCTCGATCCGGCGCCGCTGGTCCGTCATTTCGTCGCCAAGCAATCGGCGCTGGTCACGGTGGCGGAAGCCGACGCGTCGGCGGATGTCGAACCGCTTTACCCGGTCGTCACGCGGCGCACGGACGAGGCTGGCCCGCGTCTCGTGATGGTGGTCGACGACTCCATCACGATGCGCAAGGTCACCACGCGCGTGCTGGAACGCGAGCAACTGGAAGTGGTCACCGCGAAAGACGGGATGGACGCGCTGGAACTGCTGCAGGAACGCGTGCCCGACGTGATGCTGCTGGACATCGAAATGCCGCGCATGGACGGCTACGAACTGGCGACGCACATGAAGAACGATGTGCGTTTCCGCCACGTGCCGATCATCATGATCACCTCGCGCACCGGCGAGAAACACCGTCAACGCGCGTTCGAGATCGGCGTGGAGCGCTACCTCGGCAAGCCGTACAGCGAAGCCGATCTGTTGCGCCACGTCAATGAAATGCTGGAGGCGCGCCATGCCTGATCATGCGATGGAGACGCAGCCGCGCATTGCGCTGGTGTTCGGCGAGGAAGCGGCGGTGGCGCACGTCCGCGAAGCCATGGCTGGACAGGTCGAGATCGCGTATGCGTCGACCGCGGCTGATTTCGACGCCGCGCGGCTGGCTTCCGTGGGTGCGGCGTCGGCGCTGGTGAATCTCGATGGCGGCGACTGGCTCGAAGGCGTCGAGTCGGCTTTGTACGCCGCGGGCCTTGCGGTGGTGTACAACGATCCCGAGATTTCGCAGTCGCTGGATGGCTGGGCGCGCGCACGCTGGTTGCGGCATCTTGTCGCGAAACTGCGCGGCAGCCACGACGTGGATCCGCCGCGTCCGGAGGTCGTGTCGTGTGTCACCGCGACCGGGCCGGTCAAGGTCATCGCCGAGGCCGAAATTCCGCAGGTCGCGACGGCGGTGGATGAACCCGCATGGGCGACTGCAGTGGGAGCGGCCGAAACGGGCGCGCCCGCGACAATGGTCGAACTGCCTCTTTCTCCCGAGGAAATCGAAACCATGACGGTCGATTTCGTGGATGGACACGTTTCCGCACCCGTGCCGGCCGTCGAGCAGGTTGCGGCGTCGGCCGCGGATGTCAATCCGGACACTGGCGCGTCGCCGCTGGATGTCTCCGCACAAGTGGCCACGGTCGCGCCCGCGCTGTCGTTCGAATCGATCCTAGACGGGCCGACAGAAATGGTCGCGGCAGCGGACGAACGATCGCAGCAGGTCGAGCCTGCGCTTTCGCCGGACGCGACGTCGGATGTGCCGACGGAGACGTTGGCCGTCACCGGGGAATCGCTGAATGCCAACGCATCCCAGCAAACCCGCGCGGAATTCGATTTCGAAGCCGAAGCCGCGCTGGATGTCGATACCGAAGCCTTGTCGGCGATGATCGACGCGCGGCTCGCGGAACCGAAATCCGCGCAAAACCA
>JAICIW010000194.1 GCA_025928735.1 Rhodanobacteraceae bacterium
AGGGCAACGCCGCTTTCGTGGTCCCACGGTGCGTGTGCCAGTGCGCTTTCGTAAAGACGCTCGGCTCCGCGCGGTTGTCCGGTTGCCGCCATCGCGGCGGCCGCTGCCGCTTGCCGGTTTTCGGTCAACAGCACGAACGCACGATCGCCGGTCCATCCCGTGACCGCGAGCATTGCGCAGATCGCGACGACGCTGCCAGCGCGTTGCCACGCGTGGCGGCGATTCCATGCAAAAGACGAATTCGTGGCAGCGATCGGCACCAAGCCGGCCATGCATCCGAGCACCAGCCAGAACAACAGCGCCGTCGCCGGGGTATGCAGCGGTGCCGACGCCAAGGCCAGCATGAAAAGTACGCCGAGCGAAGCGGCGAGCGCGGGGATGGCCGCCGCAACGCACGTGCGGTTGGGCACACGCGACTCATCCGGTGACTCCGTGATGGCAGGCGAAAGGATCGAATCGAGCGCACGTCGTGCCGCGTGCCATCCCAGCGCGAACAACGCGAGCAGCAGAAGCCCACCGGGAATGCCCGTTTCCACGCTCATTTCAAGAAAGTCGCTGTGCGCGTGCGCGGTCAGCAAGTCGGGCATCCGGCTGCGCGCGATCGGGTCCAGCGGCGCCGCCACGGCACGAAATCCGTCGGGCAGCATCGGTGCGAAATGATCGAGGCCGTAGCCGTGGATCGGCCGCGCGGCGATCAGATGCAGCGACGCCTGCCACAACTGCAAACGGCCGAGCACGGAATGAAAGTCGTTCCACCGCAGCAACGCCGCCGCATAGCCGTGGTTGCGCAAAAGCAAAGCCGGCAATCCGAGCGCGATCAGGCCGGCGAAGAAAATGCTCGTCCAGTTTCTCGGAACGAGGTTTTCGCGTCGATCGCGCCGACGTGTCCACGCGTGAATGGCAGCGCCCACGAGCAGACCCGCCAAGCCCAGGCGCGAGCCGGTGGGCAGGATGGCGGCGACGAACAGCAGCCAGAGCCATGCAGAGCCGCGCGTGAAGCGGGATATCCACCACACGGCGATGGGCGCGGCTGCCGCAAGGAATTCGGCGGTCCAGTCAGGATTGCCGGTGGTCGTGAAAATCCGCCAGCGTCCCGATTCCTGCACGGGCCTGCCCACGATCCAGGCGAGCGGATCCGCGTTCGCCGCCTGCAGGCATGCATGGCAAGCCATCATCAAGGCCGCGATGGCGACGGCGCCGAGCAGCAGTTCGAAGTCTCGCGACGAATCCGTGTTGCGCGCTTGTCGTGCGTAGCGCATCGCCGCGAAAAAGACGACCATGTGCGCGGACAAGCATGCCCAGCCGAAGCCAAGGTGAAGCGCCGGATTGAGCGCGTGTGGCGTGATGAAAAGCGACCACACCCACAGCGCAAGCACGGTGCCGGTCAGCCACGCACTTGATCGCGAATCCGATCGTTGCCGCGCGTGTGCAGGGTCCGCTCGCCACGTTTTTGCCGAGTACTGCGCCATCGCGACCAGCGCAACGAGCGTGCTGCCGAACAGCAGTACCGCCTGCTTGACCGGCAGGAACGCATGCAATCCGAATGGGTCGATCGCCAACGGCACGCAAATCACGACAGCCGCGACCAGAACGCCGCATGGGTTCAGCGCGGCAAACGCAGCGCCTGTCGAACGCACCGATATTGCGGGAGTAGCCTGGATGGACTCACCCGCCATGCCCGCGCGCACCCAGCATCTGCTGCAGGAATTGCCCCAGCGGAATCGGTTTTTGCGGTGGCTGTTTCGGGTTGGGTGGTTGCGGCGGCGGTGGGTTTTGGGACGGCGGCTGCGGTGACGGCGGTGGTCCCGGCGGGAACGGGCGCAAATACGGCGTGCCCTGGGCCAGCTCTGGATGCTCCGGCGGCTTCTTGCAATCGGTCAGTGCCGCATCGGCAGCGTTGCGCCGGTCGATCACGTCGCTGCCCAGCTGCACTGCCTGCCAGGCGTTGTAGAGCTGGGTACCGCCATCCAGCATGGCGAGCGCGGGACCGAGCTTGTTGAACACCGCGGAGAGGCGGGTGCCTTCGGCCAGACCCTTGGCGATTTCGACCGCGTTGTCCTTGGCGGCACCGAGTGCCTCGTCACCGGGGCCCGAAACCATCGCGCTCTCCGCGCTCGGCACGCCGCCGAATATCCTGGAAATGCCGGAGAGGTCTTTCATCGCTTCGTTCCGGTGTTTTTCCTCTTCGGCCCACTTGTAGATGTCGCCGCTGTTGCCTTGGGTCGGATGCTTCATCGCTTCGCACCGGCGGTAGGCCTGCCAGTTCAGGGACTGGAGCTCCTGCAGTTCCTCGGCGATCTGCTGCTTGATCTGTTGCAGCAACGCGGGATCCTGGGCAAGCGCGGCCATTTCCGTGAGGAAGTTGAGTTTGTAGACGGCATCCGCCGCGTTCTGTTGTATTTGACTCGAGGTCTGGGCAAGCGCCGGTTGCATCGCCAGCAAAGCGACGCACGTACCTATCGCGAGTGCCCCTTTGCGCAGGCCGCCGCATCCATCGATACGCGCGTGTCGGGTGTGTTCAGAGTGAGCCACAACGCGTTACCCCCTTTTGCAACTTGTCGAGTTCGGCATTGGCGGCTGCGACCTGTTTGTCGTTGCCCTGTTCGTCGTGCCGGATGGCCGCGGCCGCCATCACGGCGCCGACAATCGTCTGCGGCACGACTTGTCCTGCCGGTGCGCGGATCGCGTTCGCGGTCATCGCGGCGATGTCCTTTTCGGTCCAGCCGGCGGCCTTGAGCGTCGCCGCAGTTTGTGGCGGCAGGCCATCCTGCTTCAGCTTTTGTTGCCATGCAATGAAGGCTTGCTGCATGCCGAGCGGATCGTCGACGTTGAACATGGGCGGCGGGTTGTCCTGCAGGAGTGGCGCAACCGAAAGGCGCAGCAGTTTGGCTTCGGCGAGCCGGCTGGACTTGTCTGCAGCGGCCATGCGCGGCAGCAATTTCAAGAGGTGTTCGACAAGCTTGCCGGCATTGTCCATGTCGCCCCACACGATCGCCGCGCGTAGCCCGGACAGAGTCGTTTCCACGGCATCGGCGATGGCTGCGGCTTCCAGATTTCCAGCCCACATCGTGTCGAACGCCGTCTGCATCGGCGCCGTCCGTGGCGGCGTGGGCATGGCAACCACTTGCACGGTGGGCAACACAAGTCCGGGTTTGGTGTCCAACTGCTCCGGCGGGATGTCGTCGGCATTGCCGAAGTAATCCTCGGGCAGCCCCGCACAGGTCGCAAACGCCGCGAGGCGTGCAGGGTCCGCATGTTTGGGCGCGCCGAACAAATTTCCCGACGACGTGCCGTTGCTGGCGTTCCGGTGCATCGCCGCCTGGGCCGCCTGCAGCGACATCTGCTGCAGCATTTGCAGCGCCGCCATCG
Source organism: Rhodanobacteraceae bacterium (assembly GCA_025928735.1). Lineage (GTDB taxonomy): Bacteria > Pseudomonadota > Gammaproteobacteria > Xanthomonadales > Rhodanobacteraceae > 66-474. The sequence continues at coordinate 3,370 of JAICIW010000194.1, forward strand.
AGACGTTCTTGTCCAGCGTGACTTTTTCCTGGGTCGTATGGCCGGCCTCAAGCGTGACATCGATTACCTGCATCGGCGGCACGCCATCGTAATCGCCCTGATAGGTGACGAGGACCTTGTACTTGCCGGGCGCGAGCTTGGCTTCGAGTCCGTTGGAATCCGTCTCCAGTTCGCCGGCGAAGTTGCCGTTCGCGTCGGCGACCATTCCGGCGCTGTCGCTGGTCACGTCGCGACCATCCAGCGAGGCGCTGATGGCGAGCATGGCCTTTGCCGCGCCGTCGCCGGCTTCGCCGGAATCGTCGTTGCCGGCGCCGCTCGCATGATTGCCGGAACATGACGCCAGTCCCAGCGCCGCCATCATGATGGCCGCAAGGATCGCGTAGCCGATCGCACGTCGTCCGAAACGTCTCATGAACCCATTCCCCAGTTCCGCATCGCCAGTTGCATGGATTGTTTGGCGCTGTCGTCTTGTTCTCGAGCCATCGCGTCCTTGAGCGCCGCGACGACCGTGCCTTTCATCGACGCGACGTCTTCACCCGCATGGCCGAGATTGCCGAGCGCTTCGGCGACGTCGCCGCGCACGTCGCTGCGTGGATCGGAAAGCCCGTCGATCAGCGCGGCGACGGCTGCAGCCGTGTGGTCGCCGAGCTGCTTGTTCCAGCCCAACGTCGCCAGGCCGGAAGCGGCACGACCGCGAATGCCGATGCTGTTTCGGTCGGCGGAGGATGCACCGATGCGGACCGCCTCGATCAAAAGGGGTGCGCCGATGCTGCCCATCGCCGCCAGCACGTCGGCGGCATCGCGCGCATGGTCGCCGTGCGGCGCAAGCAGTGCCGCCTTCAGCGCGCCCAGTGCAGGCGCGGCCTGCGGACCCATTTTCCCGAGGGCCTGCGCCGCAATGCCGGCGACGGCGGCATCGGAATCGCCAAGGCGGGCGCCGAGTGCCTTGGCCGTCTGCGCAACCAGCGGGGGAGGCAAGACGTCCACGGGTTTGGGCACGGGTTTGCCGGCGCGAGATGCGGCGATTGCGCGATCGTTGCTGACGAACGCGCCGTCCAGCCCATCATCCAGTGCGTTGACCGCAGCTTCGCGCACATCCGCTTCGGGGTCGTCCAGGGCGCCGAGCAGTGCAGGCAATGCTGCTTCGTCGTAAGCCGTCAACTGACCGAGTGACTTTGCCGCGGCTCGGCGAACGCCGGTGTCGTCGTCCTTCAGTGCCGAAGTCAGTGCGGGAATCGCGGCGGTCGCTTCCGCACCCTTTTCGCCGAGCACGTCGGCTGCGAACGTGCGCTGCTGGGCCGGGCCGCGTTGCAGGGCGACGATCAGCGGTGCGGTCATTGGCACCTTGAGTTTCACCAGTGCGGTGTTCGCGGCGTTCGCCGCGCGGGTGGAATAGCGCGCTCCCGGTGTCCGATAACCCAGCGTTGCGATGAGCGTCGGCACGGCCGGCGCCCCGATCGCAGCCATCGCGGCGATCACCTGGTTCGCCGTGTACAACGGCAACGGATCGAGCACGGCGCGTGTCAGCGCCGGCAGCGCCGGTTCGGCGGCCGGGCCCGATGCCGCAATGGCCTGCGCGATCGCGCCGCGAACCCACGGGTCAGGCTCGACATCGAGTTGCGCGGCCAACGCATGGATGGCCGCGGGATCGCTCGACGCGAGTTCCGCGAACGCCGTCGCGGCGCCGTAGCGGACCAGGCGCGACGCGTCGCCGAGATCGGTGGCGAGCAGTGATATCACGTGGCTGTCGCCGGCGTGCTGCGCCTTGGCGACGGTGCCGAGGCCCTTGGCGCAGGCCGCGCGGACCCGCTCGTCGCGATCGGCGGTGCACTTGCCGAGCACGGC
>JAICIW010000315.1 GCA_025928735.1 Rhodanobacteraceae bacterium
CAGGACATCGCCAAGGTCGCCGCGCGCGAGTTCAAGAAGCAGGGTCTCGACATCCATCTCGGCGCCAAGGTTTCGAAAGCCGAGGTCAAAAAGAACGTGGTCGAGGTGACCTATTCCGACAAGGACGGCGAGCACAAGATCACCGTCGACAAGCTGCTGGTTGCCGTCGGCCGGCGCGCCTACACGCAGGGCCTGCTGGGTGACGGCACCGGCGTGAAAACGGACGATCGCGGCCGCGTCGAAGTGGATGAACATTGCTGGACCGGTGTCGACGGCGTGTGGGCCATAGGCGATTGCGTGCGCGGTCCGATGCTGGCGCACAAGGGCGAGGAAGAAGGCGTGATGGTGGCCGAACTGATCGCCGGCAAGGCCGGGCATGTCGACTACGACGTGATCCCGTGGGTCATCTACACCGAACCGGAAATCGCCTGGGCCGGCAAGACCGAAAAGCAGTGCAAGGACGCCGGCATCCCGTACAAGACCGGCAACTTTCCGTTCGCCGCCAACGGCCGCGCCGTCGCGATGAACGAACCCGCCGGTTTGGTGAAGGTGGTCTCGCACGCGGAAACCGATCGCATCCTCGGCGTGCACATGTGCGGGCCGGTGGTGTCGGAATTGATCGCCGAGGCCGTGGTCGCGATGGAATTCAAGGGCTCGTCCGAAGACCTTGCGCGCATCGTCCATGCGCATCCGACACTATCCGAAGTCGTGCACGAAGCCGCGTTGTCGGTGGACAAGCGATCGCTCAACAAGGCAAATTGACGACAGGATATCGTCATCCCGTGCAGCACAGGGACGTGCGACGACACGGGACCCACATTTGAAATGTCGTCGTCCCGAACAGCACGCGGATATGCGTTGATCCGGAATCGGGCTTTTGCTCGTCATCCCGGCGCATGCCGGGATCCATCTTGCTCTTGATCGGTATTCCCGAGGAAATCAAAATGGATTCCGGCTTGCGCCGGAATGACGGAAAGGGGAATGTTCGAACGCCATCCATGCGTTTACATGCTCGCCAGCAAGGAGCGAGGCACTCTATACGTGGGCGTAACATCGGATCTGACCAAACGTATTTGGGAACACAAGCAAGACCTCGTTGAAGGCTTCGCCAAAAGGTATCGAGTCCACGTGCTTGTCTGGTTCGAGCAACCTGAGACCATGCTTTCCGCCATTTCACGCGAAAAAGCCCTCAAGGAGTGGAAGCGATCATGGAAACTCGCACTCATCGAGGAATGCAATCCAAACTGGCAGGATTTGTATGCAAGTCTGTTCGACGGATAAGCCGGAAAAATGGATTCCGGCTTTCGCCAGAATGACGGCAATATCATGAGTATCTCCGACGACTTCCACGCCTTCCGCATCCATAACGACGACTCTGGCTATCGCGCCGGACTCGAATCGATGCCCGCCGAGGAACTGTCGTCCGGCGAGGTGCTGATCAAGACCGCGTACTCCTCGGTCAATTACAAGGATGCGCTGGCGGGCACCGGCAAGGGCAGGATCCTGCGCCGGTTCCCGTTGAATGGCGGCATCGACGTCGCCGGCCACGTGGTCGAGTCGAGCGATTCGAAATTCAAGGAAGGCGATGCGGTGCTGTGCACCGGCTGCGGCCTGTCGGAAACCCGCGACGGCGGCTATGCCGAATACGCGCGGCTCAAGGCCGAATGGACGATCCCGCTGCCGAACGGATTATCGCTTCGCGAAAGCATGATCCTCGGCACTGCCGGTTTCACCGCTGCGTTGGCGCTCTACCGGATGCGCGACAACCGGCAGGCGCCGACGTTGGGACCGATCGCAGTCACCGGCGCGACCGGCGGCGTCGGCATGCTGGCGGTCGACATCTTCAGCCGTGCGGGATTCGACGTTCACGCGATCAGCGGTAAACCCGAACGCGCTGGATTCCTGAAATCGCTCGGCGCGCGGGAAGTGCTGGATCGGCGCGAACTCGCGCTCGGCGACCACGCGCTCGAGTCCGCGCGGTTCGGCGGCGCGGTGGACAGCGCCGGCGGTCGGTGGCTCGCGCAATTGCTGGCCAGCACCGCACCCTATGGCAACGTCGCGAGCATTGGCCTGGCGGCCGACAGCAAGCTCGACACCACGGTGATGCCCTTCATCATCCGCGGGGTGAGTCTGCTCGGGGTGGCTTCCGCCGGCACCGCCCGCGATATCCGCGGAGAAATTTGGCAGCACCTCGCCACCGACTGGAAGCCTGCGCAGCTCGACGCCATCTGCACGCACGAAGTCGGCCTGGATGAACTGCCCGGTGTCTTCGATGCGATGCTGGCGGGTCGCTCATTCGGGCGTACGCTGGTCAGGATTGGCGCGTCCGCATGATCGAATCAGCCTCGCGAATATTTCGCAATTGACTGAACTTGCAGAGTTTTTGTCGCACTCCGGCGACACGCCGGCCGGCATGTCGCCGCAGGCCGCAAGCGTGGCGCTTTCGCGATCGGTTCCCTACAATGCCCGCAGTCTGCATGGGGAGCTTCGCATGGCACGCATCCTGATCGTCGATGATTCACCGTCCCAACTGGAAGGGCTGAAGCGTCTCGTGGAGAAGCTGGGGCACCAGACGCTCACCGCCGTGGATGGTGCCGCCGGCGTGGAAGCGGCCAAGCGCGACAAGCCCGATCTGGTGCTGATGGACGTGGTGATGCCGAACTTGAACGGCTTCCAGGCGACCCGCGCGATCTCGAAGGACCCGGGCACTTCGCACATCCCGGTGATCCTGGTGACCACCAAGGACCAGGAAACGGACAAGGTCTGGGGCATGCGCCAAGGCGCGAAGGCCTACGTGACCAAACCGGTCACCGAAGCCGACCTCACCAAGGTGCTGGACGAGCATTTGTCGAACGATCATCCCTGATCGCCGCACCAACAGCGTCATGATTGCGTGCTGGTTACTTGCGCCAACTTGGACCAGAACGGCCTTCCATGGCCTGACTTTTCACAACAGCCGCTCCGAATCAGAACACCCGTTTCAGAGCTACTGGCGCGGATCGAACCCTTCGAACGCTTTCTCGAACGCCTGATAGGCCGCATTCGCCTTGTCGCTGTCGGCTGGCGGGATCTGGATCGCGAGGCTGACGATCTGGTCGCCCGGGGTCTTGCCAGGCATGCCGCGGCCTTTCAGGCGGAGCTTGCGACCGCTGCGTGAACCCGCGGGAATCTTGAGTACGACGTCACCGCCCAGCGTCGGCACGGGCACCTTCGCGCCCAACGCGGCTTCCCACGGCG
>JAICIW010000205.1 GCA_025928735.1 Rhodanobacteraceae bacterium
CTCATGCTGCCGTTCGACTTGCATGTGTTAGGCATGCCGCCAGCGTTCAATCTGAGCCAGGATCAAACTCTTCACTTAAGGTTTCGACAACCCGAAGGCTGTCTATTCTGAGTAGAGTCCGAACCCTGAACTCGCAATTCATCGCTGAATCACTAAGGTTCAAAGGTTTGGACGTCTTGCATCGATGAACTTTCATCCACCTGCAAGCCGCCCACACAAGTCACCTGTGCACACTGTCAAGGAACTTTGCGGTGCGAAACCTTCCAGCTTCGCGTCGCGTGACATTTCGTCTCGCGAGCCGCCCATTGTAGCGAATCTTCCGGGGCTGTCAACAATCGTCGAAGAAAATCTTCGAGCCCCGCGACCCGCGCGAACCGACTTAGTCCGTCGCGGGCCGACAAGGATAGCGTGATCGATTTCGATTTGGAAGAGATCGCGCGCAGACCGCGCTACACTGCGGCTTTCAGCGACGGAACGGAGTTCGGATGCGCAACATTTCCCGGTTGTTTTCGCCCGTCCTCGCCGCAGCGCTGGCGTGTGCCGCGTGCGCCGCCGCGCCTGCCTCCGCGCGCAGTCCCAATGTGACGCTCGGTGACCATCGTTTCAGCGTGGAAATCGCGGCGACGCCCGGGGAGCAGGCACGCGGATTGATGGACCGCACCTCCATGGCCGCGGATCACGGCATGCTGTTCGTGTTCCCGCGTGCACAGCCGCTCACGTTCTGGATGAAAGATACCCTGATTCCGCTGGACATGCTGTTTTTCGACGAGGCGCACCGGTTGGTGACCATCCGCGCCAACGTGCCGCCATGCAAGTCGGATCCGTGCCCGGTGTATGCCAGTACCGCGCCCGCGCGTTATGTGCTGGAGCTGAACGCCGGCACGGCGGCAGAACTGGGTTTGCGCACGGGCGACGTGATCACTTTTTCCGACGTGCCCGCGGGCACCCAGTGAAAGGCGCCATCCCCGGCATGTACGCAGGTGAAATTGGCGGGCAACGGCACCAAGGTTCCCGGCGGATCATCATCGAACCAGCGGTCGTCGAACGGAACGAATTCGCGCACCTCGGGTCTCCTTGCCCCAATGACGGATTCATCCAAGCACGCGCGTGTGAACCTGGGATGACCCAATTGGGGCAAGGCAATGGCGGCTCTACACGTCCCTGTATCCAGATCCGGCCAATCCATGACCGGGATGACGAACGAGATCAGGCATCTGATCTCACTCGATCTCGATCATCTCGAAATCATCCTTGGTGACGCCGCAGTCCGGGCACGTCCAGGTATCGGGAATGTCTTCCCAGCGGGTGCCGGGCTCGATGCCTTCTTCCGGAAGGCCGGCTTCCTCGTCGTAGATGAAGCCGCACACCACGCACATGAATTTGCGATAGGCGACGACGGTTTCGGCAGAAGCATTCATGGCAGGTGACGCAAAAGGTGATGCTCTCTATTGTCGCAAGTTGCGCGCCTGCATGAAAGCGAACCCTTGACGCAAGTCAAATCCCCGATGCCACGACACCCACAGTTCCCGGATCGCCAGCCGCCAGCCAGGCTTGGAACGGGGCTTTACGCCATCACCGATGGGCCGCGTGACGGTCTGGTGGCGGTCGCCCGCGCGGCGCTGCAAGGCGGCGCGGCGATGCTGCAGTACCGCGACAAGAGCGGAGATGCCGGGCGCAGGCTGCGCGAAGCGCAGGAACTGGCAGCGCTGTGCCGCGCCTTTGCGGTGCCGTTGATCATCAACGACGATGTTGAACTTGCCCGTGCCAGTAGCGCTGCGGGCGTGCACGTGGGCGAAGACGACGAGGCGATTGGCGACGCACGCGCCGCCTTGGGTTCCGGGGCGATCATTGGCGTCTCCTGCTACGACTCGCTGCGGCGCGCGCAGGATGCCGCCGCCGAAGGCGCCGACTACGTCGCCTTCGGCGCGTTTTTTCCCTCGACCACCAAACCCGGCGCGCGCCACGCCACGCCCGATCTTTTGCGCGACGCACGCGGACTCGACTTGCCTCTGGTGGCGATCGGCGGCATCACCCACGAAAATGGCGGATCGCTGATCGCGGCGGGCGCCGATTACTTGGCCATCGTCTCCGGCGTGTTCGGCGCGAGCGACATTCGTGCCGCAGCACGGCGATACGTAGAGCTTTTTGGCACGGACAGAAGCGGATCAAGTCCGATCAAGCAATGAATCGTCCGCACCATCGGGTCAGATTCACTTTCCAGCGTACCGTTCGTCCGTCCGGAAAAGCCCTTGAGAAAGTGAACCTGGCCCCGTTCTTCTTCTTTCACGAGCTGCGAACCCTTTGATGACCAGCAATCACGACCTGTTTCAGCGCGCCCTGAACGTCCTTCCCGGCGGCGTCGATTCGCCCGTGCGCGCGTTCAAGTCGGTCGGCGGCGAACCGTTCATCGTCGCGCGCGCCGACGGCCCGTACCTGTGGGACGTCGAAGGCAAGCGCTACATCGACTACGTCGGCTCGTGGGGCCCGATGATCGCAGGCCACAGCCATCCGCATGTGCGCGTAGCCGTGGAGCGCGCGGTGCGCGATGGCCTTTCGTTCGGCGCACCATGCGCAGCGGAGGCGGAACTGGCCGACGCCATCCATGCACTGATGCCGTCGATTGAAATGGTGCGCTTCGTCAATTCGGGCACGGAAGCCACAATGTCGGCGCTCCGCCTTGCGCGCGGCGCGACCGGCCGCGAGCGCTTCGTGAAATTCGAAGGCTGCTATCACGGCCACGGCGATTCGTTCCTGGTGAAGGCCGGGTCCGGCGCGTTGACGCTGGGCGTGCCGGATTCGCCCGGCGTGCCGAAGGCGCTGGCCGATCTCACCATCACGCTGCCCTACAACGACATCGAAGCCGCGCGCGCGCTGTTCGATGCGATGGGCACGACCATCGCTTGCGTCGTCGTGGAGCCCGTGGCCGGCAACATGAATTGCGTGCCGCCGCGACCCGGCTTCTTGCAGACACTGCGCGACCTGTGCACGCGCGATGGCGCGCTGCTGGTTTTCGACGAGGTCATGACCGGGTTCCGCGTCGCGGCCGGCGGTGCGCAGTCGCTGTACGCAATCACGCCCGACCTCACGACGCTCGGCAAGATCATCGGTGGCGGGATGCCGGTGGGCGCTTACGGCGGCCACCGCGACTTGATGGAGCAGATCGCCCCGGCCGGCCCGATCTATCAAGCCGGCACGCTCTCCGGCAACCCGGTCGCGATGGCGGCAGGTTTGGCGATGCTGGACCTGGTCCGCGAACCCGGATTCCACGAGCGCCTGTCGCTGAAGACGCAAGCGCTCACGGACGGCTTGCTGGCCGGAGCGCGCGAAGCCGGCGTGCCCTTCTCGGTGAATCGCGCGGGCGGCATGTTCGGCATTTTCTTCAGTACCGAAAAAGTCGAAACGTTTGCACAAGCCATGGCGTGCGATCGCGAGGCCTTCAACCGGTTTTTTCATGCGATGCTGGATCGCGGCGTGTATTTCGCGCCCAGCGCGTTCGAGGCCGGCTTCATGTCCATGGCGCACGGCGATGACGTGATCGCGGAGACGCTGGATGCCGCGCGCGCCGGGTTCGCTGCAGCCGCTGCATAAAGCAAAGAAGGGAGTCAGGTTCACTTTCCCATGGTCGCGGCAGCGGCGCAGATCGCCCAGAAAGTGAATCTGACCCCCCTTCTTGCCACCTCACCAGACGCCGGTATTCGGCATCGACGCCCAAGGCTCCGCCGGCGGTAACCCATCGCCTTTCTGCAGCAACTCGATCGAGATCAGGTCGGGCGAGCGCACGAACGCCATGTGCCCGTCCCGCGGCGGCCGATTGATGGCGACACCCATTTTTTGCAGTTGCGCACAGGTCGCATAAATGTCGTCGACGCGAAATGCGAGGTGACCGAAGTTGCGCGCGGAGCCGTAATCCTCGTTTGAATCCCAGTTGTACGTCAGCTCGATTTCGGCTTCGGGGCTGTCGGGCGCCGACAGGAACACCAGCGTGTACTTGCCTTGCGGCACTTCCTTGCGCCGCGCTTCCCGCAGGCCCAATCCTTCGCAATAGAACCGCAGCGACGCGTCGAGATCGCGCACGCGCACCATGCTGTGCAGGTATTTCATTTCTTCTCCTCGCCGGTATGCATTATCTTGGGGAGGGGGTCAGGTTCACTTCCCCCCGATCACAGTAAGGCAGCACGAGCCGCTCAGAAAGTGAACCTGACGCCCTTCCTTGGAGACGTCGCATGACCCAGAAGTTCGACACACTGGCGGTGCATGCCGGTGCGGAACCCGATCCCGCCACCGGGGCGGTGGCACCGCCGATCCAGCTTTCCACCACATTCGTGCATCGCACCGATGGCGAACCGGACACCTTCAGCTATCAGCGCGACGATCATCCGACCCAGCGTCGGCTCGAAACCGCACTCGCGGCGCTGGAAGGCGGCGCACGCGGCCTGACATTCGCGTCCGGCATGGCCGCGGTCGCCGCAGTGCTGGATACGCTGCAGCGCGGGCAAACCGTGGTGGTACCCGAGGATTGCTATGTCGGTACGCGCGGTTACGTGACCGACGTGCTACCCGAGCACGGCGTCGAAGTGATCACGGTCGACACCACCGATCTCGATACCGTGCGCGCCGCCTGCGCAGGCGGCGTCGCGCTGCTGTGGGCGGAGTCGCCTTCGAATCCCAGGCTGCGGATCAGCGACCTCGCCGAGATGGCGAAGATCGCGCACGCCGCCGGCGCGCGCCTGGCCTGCGACAACACCTTCGCGACGCCGGTCCTGCAACGCCCGCTCGAGCTCGGCGCAGATGTCGTGATGCATTCGACCACCAAGTATTTCGGCGGC
>JAICIW010000071.1 GCA_025928735.1 Rhodanobacteraceae bacterium
CCACTGGAAGCCGCGCTGCGCCCGATGACGCATGCGGACATCTCGGCGGTCGCCAACATCGAAGCGGCCTCCTACGAATTCCCGTGGTCGCGCGGCATTTTCCGGAGTTGCCTCGACAACGGCCATCACTGCTGGGTGCTGGAGCAGGGCGGCGCGATCATGGGTTATGCGATCCTTTCGGTCGGCGCGGGTGAGGCGCACATCCTCAACGTGTGCGTCGCGCCGCTGCACCAGGGACGTGGCCACGGCGCGTACTTGTTGAAGCGCGTGCTCGACCTGGCGCGTTGGCATCGTGCCGGGCGCGTGTTCCTGGAGGTGCGGCCGTCCAACGAACTGGCGCACGCGATGTACGAGCGCGCCGGCTTCAACGAAATCGGTCGGAGGCCCGGCTACTACCCGGCGCGCCGCGGCCGCGAGGATGCGATCGTGATGGCGATGGAGTTGTTGCCATCGGATGCAGGCTAGGGCGGCCACGGCACCGCGCGCACGTTGCGGTCGCGCCAAGGCGAGCAGAAAATTCGTTCGGCGCTCATGCATCCGATCGATCAAGCCATCCGCGAGAAGCGCCGCTTGCGCTTCACCTATCACGATGTCGCGCGGTTGGTGGAGCCGCAGTGCCACGGCATCGGCCACCGCGGCACCGAATTGCTGCGCGCGTACCAATTGGAAGGTGGCACCCAACCCGAGCCGCTGTTCGACGTTTCGAAGATCAGCAACCTGCAATTGCTCGACGAACACTTCGAGAAACCCGGGCCGAATTACAAGCGCGGCGATTCGGCGATGCGCGAAATCTTCGCGCAGCTTTGAACTGCATTGCGACGAAAAGCACAGTCACCAATTTCGTCATTCCGGACGTGGCGATGCCGCGATCCGGAACCCAGCGCCTTGAGGAGTCGCAAAGTCACTGGGTTCCGGGTTCCGTCCGCGATGAAACCGCGAACGGCCCCGGAATGACGACGGCTTTTTACGCTATTCCCGAGTCCCGAGAAATTCGCCGCATCCTGCGGCTCGCCCTTCGGGCCATCGGTTTCGCCGATGTTCGCTCCGGCATCCTGCCTCCGCGGTCTGAGTCCCGAGTCCCGAGTCCCGATCCCGGCTCTCAAGCCAGCTTCTTGTACTTCACCCGATGCGGCTGTGCGGCTTCCTCGCCGAGGCGGCGCTTCTTGTCGGCTTCGTACTCGTTGTAGTTGCCGGGGAAGAATTCGACGTGCGAATCGCCTTCGAAGGCGATGATGTGGGTGGCGATGCGGTCGAGGAACCAGCGGTCGTGCGAGATCACGATCGCGCAGCCGGGGAACTCCAGCAGCGCTTCTTCCAGTGCGCGCAGGGTTTCGACGTCGAGGTCGTTGGACGGTTCGTCGAGCAGCAGCACGTTGCCGCCCTCGAGCAACGTCTTGGCGAGGTGCAGGCGCCCGCGTTCGCCGCCCGAAAGCTGACCGACGATTTTCTGCTGGTCGCTGCCCTTGAAATTGAAGCGGCCGATGTAGGCGCGCGACTGGATTTCGAAGTTGCCGATTTTCAAAATGTCGAGGCCGCCGGAAACTTCCTGCCACACGTTGTGCTTGTCGTTGAGCATGCCGCGCGACTGGTCGACGTAGGCGAGCTGCACGGTCTTGCCCAGGGTGATCTCGCCGGAATCCGGCTCCTCCTTGCCCATCACCATCTTCATGAAGGTGGACTTGCCGGCGCCGTTCGGGCCGATCACGCCGACGATCGCGCCGGGCGGGATCTTGAACGACAGGTCATCGATCAGGCAACGGTCGCCAAACGATTTGCTGACATGCTTGAATTCGATCACCTCGTTGCCGAGGCGCTCGCCCGGCGGGATGAAGATTTCATTGGTCTCGTTGCGGCGCTGGTAATCGACCGAGCTCAGTTCCTCGAAACGATTCAGGCGCGCCTTGCCCTTCGACTGGCGACCCTTGGCGGCCGAGCGCACCCATTCCAGCTCCTTCTGGATCGCCTTCTGGCGGGCCTTCTCGGTCGAGGCTTCCTGCTTCAGCCGATCATTCTTCTGCTCCAGCCACGAGGAGTAGTTGCCCTTCCATGGAATGCCGCGGCCGCGATCGAGTTCGAGGATCCACTCGGCGGCGTTGTCGAGGAAGTAGCGATCGTGGGTGACCGCGACCACGGTGCCGGGATAGTCGTGCAGGAACTGCTCCAGCCAGTCGACCGATTCCGCGTCGAGGTGGTTGGTCGGCTCGTCCAGCAGCAGCATGTCGGGTTTGCTCAGCAGCAAACGGCACAGCGCGACGCGGCGCTTTTCGCCGCCCGACAACGGTCCGATCCTTGCGTCCCACGGCGGCAGGCGCAGCGCATCGGCGGCGACTTCCAACTGCATTTCCATGGTGTGCGCGTCGCCCGCGGCGAGAATGTTTTCGAGCTTCTGCTGCTCGGCCGCCAGCGCATCGAAATCCGCGCCTTCCTCGCCATAGGCCGCATAGACCTCATCGAGGCGCTTCTGCGCATCGAGGATGTTCGACAGGCCTTCCTCGACCGCTTCGCGCACCGTCTTGTCGGCGTCGAGGTTCGGCTCCTGCGCGAGATAACCGATGTTGATGCCCGCTGCCGGCCGCGCTTCGCCCTGAAAGTCGGGATCGACGCCGGCCATGATGCGCAGCACGGTGGATTTGCCCGCGCCGTTCAAACCGAGCAGGCCGATCTTGGCGCCCGGAAAAAACGAAAGCGAAATATCCTTGATGATCTCGCGCTTGGGCGGGACGATCTTGGACACGTTGATCATGGTGTAGATGTATTGCATTGGGACTCCGCGATTCCCTGACGGGACTTTCTTCGTCATTACAGATCGCATCGTGCGATCTGCCCTATTGGGCGTCGCCTGCGCCGACGTTCGCTTCGGCATCCTGCCTCCGCAGTCCGGACGCCGCGCAGCGGCGATCCGGAACCCAGTGTCTTTTGGCGCTTGGCATGACGGTTTCGGCAACATCGTGTCCCCGAAACTTGCACGATGCTCGCCCAACTGCGCCGCGTGGGCGGCCACCCAGAACCCCACATTATGACGTGTCGAAGCCGTCTGCGCCAAGCGTGGGGCGGCGGCAATCGGTACTATCGGCCCGAAATCCGGGAATGCCCATGGGCCTGATTCAACCGAGTGGGAGCACGCCGTGATCGCCGGCTTGCGCGCAGTCCGGCTGGGCTGGCACGGCATCGACCGGCGCATCGCGGCGCGTGCTTCGCACGGCGGCAAGTTCACCGTATTCGTGCACGAATTGTTCTGGTTCGGGATGAAGCAGGCTTGGGCCTGCCTGTTCGGTGCGCTGATGCTGGCGTTGCTGGTCGCGACCTGGATGTTTTGGCCGGCCGATGCTCCGCTGGGGCGCTACGACTTCGTGACCCTGATGGCCGTCGCGATCCAGACCGCGCTGCTGGCGACCGGTTTGGAAACGCGCCGCGAGGCCCTGGTGATCGTGCTGTTCCACGTCACCGGCACGCTGATGGAGATCTTCAAGACCGCGACCGGTTCATGGGTGTATCCGGGCGCTTCGATCCTGCATGTCGGCGGCGTGCCGTTGTTCACCGGCTTCATGTACGCCTCGGTCGGAAGCTACATCGTGCGCGCGTGGCGGTTGTTCGAATTCCGCTTCACCGGACATCCGGGCTGGAGCCGTACCGCCCTGCTCGCGGTCGCGATCTACCTGAACTTTTTCAGCGACCATTACGGGTTCGATCTGCGCTGGCTGCTGTTCGTGGCGGTGGCGTGGATGTTCGGGCCGTGCCGGGTGCACTACCGGGTGCGAAGGAAATATCGCCGGATGCCGCTGCTGCTGGGATTCATGCTGGTCGCGCTGTTCATCTGGTTCGCCGAGAACCTCGGCACTTTCACCCGCGCATGGATGTACCCCGCGCAGCATCGCGCGTGGCACATGGTGCCGCCGGAGAAGATCGGCTCGTGGCTGCTGCTGATGATCATCAGCTACGTGATGGTGTCGGCGTTGTACCGGCGCGCGCTACCGGAATGATGCGTGCGGCCGCCGCTCAGTGCGAGACAGGGATATCCAGCGTCTTGCGGAAGAACGTCAGCGCGTCGGCATCAATCTGCCGATGGACCGCCGCGCGGTCCACGCCCGGCGGATCGATGCAAATGTCAGGTGCTTCCTTGGTCAATTGCGGCGAACACGGCGACAGGAACACGTAGTGGCCTGCCTTGGGGATCATCTTGATGCCGGCCAGCTTCTGGATCGAAGGCGCGATATGCAGGACGTTGTATTTAGGGTTCAGCACATGGTCGTCCTGCCCGTAGTACAGGAATACGGGACGATTGATGGAAGCCACTCCGGCCTTGTCGAAGATCAGGCTGAGCGGCGCCATCACGAAAGCCGCCTTGATGCGCGGATCGTCGGTATTGCCCCATCGGTGCAGATCGCTCTGCATTGACGTCATCAATTGTTCGAGCGTCTGTCCGTGCCGCGCCGCTTGCGCCTTCAATTGGCGTGCGGCTCCGCAGATATTCGGGTCGTCCGGGTGTGCCTTGCAATAGCTGATGAAGCGCGTGAACTGTGGCACGGCGCCGACCGCCAGAAGGCTGGTGTAACCGCCATTCGAGAATCCCGCCACGCCGATCTGCTTCGGATCGATCAGCGGCTTCCAGTGCGGGTCCGCGAGCAACATGCTGATGGTGGCCTTCACCTGGATCGGGCGTCCGATCATCACTTCCGGGTGTCCATCCCCGCTGGCGTCCTTGAAATTGTCCTTGGGGTGTTGCAGCGTGGCGACGACGAATCCATGGTTGGCGAGGTACACCGCGAGGTCGTGGTGGCCGAGGTCCGATCCGCCGTGGCCGTGTGAGATCACCACCAGCGGTTTGGCTCCGGGAATGGGCTTCGCGTCGGGCGTGGCGTGCAATTCATACGGTCCGCGCCACGTCGTTTTACTTGGCTCCGTGGACGGATAAAACACGTAGCCCGGCATGGTGCCGCCGTTGACCGGATCGTGGATCGTGATCGACGCGAAGCCGACGCCGCTCGCGGTTTGCGGGGACGCACTCGCCGGCAAGGCGAGCAATCCCGTGAGCAGGGTGAACACGATGGCGGCGCAACGCTGGTGGAGGTTCATGTATCCGTTCCTTCGAGATTCGGCGCGCGATCATAAAGGCGTCGGGCGCGCGCAGGCTTGCCGTCGTTCAGTGTGCCGAAGGATTGCGCGCCGGCTTCGGCGCGGGTTGCGCCATCGCGGTCATTTGCGCAGGCCGCGCAACAGCGTATCCAGCAAGGCCTTGAAGGCAGCGTCTTCGTCCTTGCCTTTCCACAAATAGGCCATGGCAGGATGGTGGAAGCGCACGGTCGCGTCGAACAGCATCCGCGCAGTCGTCCGCACATCGCCGGCGCGGAAGTCGCCGCTGGCCATGCCGTCGGCGAGGATGTGCTGCAGTTGCGCCAGCAGCGTTTCGATGTGGTCGTGGATGACTTCGCGCGCGTCCGCCGCCAGTGCACCGTAGGTGGCGAACAGTTCCGGGTCGTCGAGTACCTTGGATCGCTTGGCGTCGCGCAGGGTGGCCAGCCAGTTCCGCAAGCGTTTCGGCGCCGCCGCGCGGCTCGCGGCGACGGCGGCGAGCGGTGTCGCCACCGCCCGCTGCAGCCAGTCGCGCAACACCGCATCGCGCAACGCCGCCTTGGTGCCGAAGTGTCGGTACACGCTGCCATGGCTGACGCCCAGGGCCTGGGCGACGTCGACGACCGTGGCCTTGTCGGGGCCGTACCGGCGCAACACGTCCTCGGCGGCGACGAGGATGCGCTCCGGCGTCAGCGGGACATCGCCCATCGTCAGCGCTCGCTGTCCAGTGAGGCCATGCCGTGCGTGTTGTAGCGTTCGCCCGCCGCCGCGCCGACGGGAATGGCGCGCTCGATGGCGGCAAGATCGTCGGCGTCCAGGTTCACGTCGAGCGCCCCCAGCGCTTCCTGCAGGCGATTGCGGGTGCGCGCGCCGACCAGCGGCACGATGTCATCGCCGCGGGCCAGCACCCAGGCGATCACCAGTTGCGCCACGCTCACGTCGCGCCGTTCCGCCAGTCCGCGCAGCAGTTCCACCAAGGCCAGGTTGCGGCTGAGGTTGTCGCCCTGGAAACGCGGGTTGTGCGTGCGGAAATCGCGGGCGTCGGTGTTACGGTCCTTGTTCCAATGGCCGCTGATGAGGCCGCGCGCCAGCACGCCGTAGGCGGTGATGCCGATGCCGACTTCGCGGCAGGCCGGCAGGATGCGATCCTCGATGCCGCGCGAGATCACCGAGTATTCGATCTGCAGGTCGCATACCGGCAGCACGCGATTTGCGCGCTGGATGGTTTGCGCAGCCATTTCGGAAAGCCCGAAGTGGCGCACGTGGCCGGCCTTGACCAGATCGGCGATGGCGCCTGCGGTGTCTTCAATGGGCACCTGCGGGTCGAGCCGGGCCGGGCGGTAGACGTCGACGTAGTCGGTGCGCAGGCGCTTCAGCGAGTAGGCCAACGCCGTCTTCACCGCGGCGGGGCGGGCGTCGTAACCCAGCCAGCTGCTGTCGGGGCCGCGCTGCGCGCCAAATTTCACGCTGAGTTGGTAGCCGTCGCGCGGACGTCCGGCCAGCGCCTCGCCCAGCAGCATCTCATTGTGGCCCATGCCATAGAAATCGCCGGTGTCGAGCAGGGTGATGCCCGCGTCCAGCGCCGCATGGATGGTGGCGATGCTTTCGTTGCGATCTGTACGGCCATACATGTCGGACATTCCCATACAGCCGAGGCCGATGGCGGAAACGAGCGGACCGTGGTTGCCGAGTTTGCGCTGTTGCATTGCAGGGTTCCTGGAAAAGACAGCCGCCATCATGACGAATCGAGTGACAAATGACAATATTTGTCATTACATTCCAAGGCAGTGCAGGCGAGGGCGCGGCCCTTGTCGCACGCGACGCGGCGGGTACGCAAAGCCGCTAGAATTCCAACGTTGCCCTGTCTGCCAGAGGATCGCGATGTACAGCCACGAAATGCGGATTGCCGGTTACGACGATGCGCTTGCCAGCGCGATCATGGAGGAAAGGCAGCGCCAGGAGGACCATGTCGAGCTGATCGCCTCGGAAAACTACGCGAGTCCGCGGGTGCTGGAAGCGCAGGGGTCGGTGCTGACCAACAAGTACGCGGAAGGCTATCCCGGCAAGCGTTATTACGGCGGCTGCCAATACGTGGACGTGGCCGAGGCGCTTGCGATCGAGCGTTTGAAAAAGCTGTTCGACTGCGACTACGCCAACGTGCAGCCGCATTCGGGCTCGCAGGCCAACCAGGCGGTGTACTTCGCGTTGCTGCAACCGGGCGACACCATCCTCGGCATGTCGCTGGCGCATGGCGGACACCTCACGCACGGCGCCAAGCCCAACCTTTCGGGCAAGCTCTTCAACGCCGTGCAGTACGGCGTGAACGACGAAGGGCTGGTCGATTACGACGCCGTCGAGAAGCTCGCGCTCGAACACAAGCCGAAGATGGTCGTGGCCGGTTTCAGCGCGTACTCGCAAATCATGGACTGGGCACGCTTCCGCGCGATCGCCGACAAGGTCGGTGCTTACCTGTTCGTGGACATGGCGCATGTGGCGGGGCTGGTCGCAGCGGGCGTGTATCCCTCGCCGCTGCCGCACGCACACGTCGTCACTTCCACCACCCACAAGACCCTGCGCGGTCCGCGTGGTGGTTTGATCGTCGCGAAGAACTCCGCGATGGGTGAGCACGCCGAGGACATCGTCAAGAAACTGCAATCGATCGTGTTCCCCGGCTTGCAGGGCGGCCCGCTGATGCACGTGATCGCGGCCAAGGCCGTGGCGTTCAAGGAGGCGTTGGAGCCATCGTTCAAGGATTACCAGAAACAGGTCGTGAAAAACGCCAAGGCGATGGCGAAGACGCTGATGGACCGCGGCTACAAGATCGTTTCGGGTGGCACCGAGGATCATCTTTTTCTCGTCGACCTGATCGGCAAACCGCTCACCGGCAAGGACGCGGAGGCCGCGCTCGGCAAGGCGCATATCACCGTCAACAAGAACGCGGTGCCGAACGATCCGCAGAAGCCGTTCGTGACTTCGGGTTTGCGTATCGGCACGCCCGCGGTGACCACGCGTGGCTACAAGGAAACCGATTGCGTCGAACTCGCCGGCTGGGTCGCCGACGTGCTGGATGCCCCCAAGGGCGACAAGATCATCGAAAACGTGCGCGCGCTGGTGAACGCGCAGTGCGCGAAATTCCCCGTGTACGGTTGATGCATGCACTGTCCGTTCTGCCAGAACATCGACACCCGCGTGATCGACTCGCGCGTTTCGGAGGAAGGTTCGACCATCCGCCGGCGCCGCGAGTGTCCGTCGTGTGGCGAGCGGTTTTCCACCGTGGAAACGGTGGAGTTGAAATTGCCGGCGATCATCAAGGGCGACGGCCGGCGCGAGGCATTCGACGCGCGCAAGCTGCGCACCGGGTTCGATCGCGCGTTGCACAAGCGGCCGGTCACCGAGGATCGCATCGAAGCCGCGGTGCGCGCGGTGGTGCGGCAGTTGCGCGTGTCCACCGAGCGCGAATTGCCGTCGCGCCGGATCGGTGAACTGGTGATGGCGGAGTTGCGCAAGCTCGACCACGTCGGCTACGTGCGTTACGCATCGGTGTACCGCTCG
>JAICIW010000111.1 GCA_025928735.1 Rhodanobacteraceae bacterium
GGGCAAATGCGAAGCGATCGTGGACGTCTGCGGCAACACCCACAACGGCTTGGAACCCCACACCTTGTGGCGTCCACCCGACGCCGGATCTTCGCTGCTGGCCGCGAACGACAACGCCGAATCCATCACCGGATCCATGCCAGGCAATTTCCGAAAACGCTCGGCCATGAATGCGCCCGAGCGGTAATGCAGGAACGCCGGATCGGTGTGCCGCGTCAGCCGTGCCACCATCGCGTTGCCTTCGTGGCCCGACGAACCGATGGTGTAGAAGACCTTGTTCTGCACGCGCAGCACGCGCGCCATCAAATCGAGGTGCCGCGAAATCAGTTGCGATTCGAACAGCTCGCGAAAATCGCGCGCACTGCACGCACTGCCCGGCAACACCGGCGCATCGTCGCGCGGCGTGGTCGCGGAATCACCCTGCCACGCCTGCACGAATTCGGTGAAATTCTGGTCGACGATTTCGGCACGGTTGAAGCCCTTGTGGCGGGCGGGAATCGGGGTCTTGATGGCGTTCATTGGGATGGCATGGAAGCGGTGCGTGCCGCGTGGCGCAAGAACCATTGCTTGCGCGTCTGGCCCCAGATTTCGATTGGGTCCTGGTCACGCGGTGCGGGCATGTGGCCGGGGCCTTGCAGGATGGAACCGAGCCGTTTGGCGACCGCCTGCGAGGCCGTGTTGGCGGGCGCGATGCAATGGATGATCCGGACCCAGCCGAGGTTGGCGAAGGTCCAGTCGATCGCGGCGGTCGCGGCTTCGGTGGCGTAGCCCTTGCCCCACGCCTCACGCGCGAGCGTCCAGCCAATTTCATCGCCGGGCCAGCCATCCGGATGCAAGGGACCGACGCGACCGACCCAGCGACCGGTGCGCTTCTCGATCACCGAAAACGCATGGAAGCCCAGCACGTGCCATGAGCCGACCGCTGACGTGAAATGGTTCCATGCATCGAAGCGGCTTTTGACGCCGCCAAGATGACGCATGACTTCTTCATCCCGTGCGGTCGCGGCCCATGCCTCGAAATCGTCGCCGCACGGCGGACGCAGGATCAGCCGCTCTGTTTCGAGCACGGGTTCCGGCTTCGGCATGGCGTCCGACATCGGCGGTTACTTTCCGGCCGAATGGTAAGTGCACCCCGCCTCGGCGCTTGCGATGTCGGGAATGTTGGGGCTGTAGCAGGCGTACTGCACGCCCTTCTTGCCGTCTTTGTCGGTGACGATCTTCGGCACCAGTTGCACGATGCCGTCGCTGACCCCGACAGCGGGCGTCAAGTACACGTTGATCACCCCGCCCTTGCTGACCAGGATCGAACTGATTTCCTGGCTGCTCAACTGATTCGGGGCCGCGACGTGCGCCTCGGCGTTGCTGGCAGGCGGGGTCGGATTGCCCAGCACCGCGTTCGCCACGCCGATCTTGACCAGCGCCAGTTTCAGCGACGTCAGCGCGATATGCAGTTCATTCGCGTTGACGGCCGCCGCCGCGCTGCCCGAAGCAAGCATGGCGCCGATCGCCAAACCGGCGAGCCACTTGTTGCGAAGTTTCATGAACGGACTCCGAAGAAATTTTTCTTCTTCGTCATTCCGGACGCCGCGCAGCGGCGATCCGGAACCCAGCGCCTTTGTCTTCATCCAAAAGCAAGACACTGGATTCCCGCTTTCGCGGGAATGACGACATTGTGGAACTGCATGCCTGCAATGCCCTAAAACGCGTTTATCCCGGTGAGTTCCCTTCCCACCACCAACTGATGCACGGTCTGTGTACCCTCGTACGTCACCACCGATTCCAGGTTCAGCGCATGGCGGATTGCAGCATGCTCGGTAGTGATGCCGGCGCCGCCCAGGATGTCGCGACACTCGCGCGCGATGTCCAGCGCCATCCGCACGTTGTTCCATTTCGCCAGCGAAATCTGGCTGGGATGCAGTTTGCCCGCATCTTTCAGGCGTCCCAACTGCAGCGCCAGCAACTGCGCGGTGGTGATGCGGCGCGCGATGTCGGCGAGGCGCAACTGGATCGCCTGATTGGCGGCGAGCTTGCGATTGAACAGCACGCGTTCCTGGGTGTAATCCAGCACTTCCTTGAGGCACGCCTGCGCTGCGCCGATCGGCCCCCAACTGATCCCGAAGCGCGCCGAATCGAGGCAGCTCAAGGGGCCGCGCAAGCCCTTGACGTTCGGCAGCATCGCACTGGCCGGCACGCGCACGTCATCGAGAAACAACGCGCTCGTCACCGACGCGCGCAAGCTCATCTTCTTGTGGACTTCCTGTGCAGCAAAACCCTTGCTGTTTGTCGGCACCAGGAAGCCGCGGATGCCGTCATCGGTTTTCGCCCACACCAACGCCACCTGCGCGAGGTTGCCGTTGGTGATCCACATCTTGGAACCGTTGATCACCCAATCGCCGCCGTCCTGCTTCGCAACCGTCTTCATGTTGGCCGGATCGGAACCGCCGTGCGGCTCGGTGAGGCCGAAGCAGCCGATCACCTCGCCCTGCGCCATCTTCGGCAGGTACTCGCGCTTCTGCTCCTCGCTGCCGAACGCGAAGATCGGATACATCACCAGCGATGACTGCACCGACGCGAAGCTGCGCAGGCCCGAATCGCCACGTTCCATTTCCTGGCAAATCAGCCCGTAGCTGACCTGGTTCATGCCCGCGCCGCCGTATTCCTCGGGGATCGTGGCGCCCAGCAAACCGAGCGATGCGATCTCCGCAATCAGCTCGGTCGGAAAGCGTGCCTGATCGAAACAGTCGCCGATGATCGGCAACACCTTGTCGTCGACGAAGCGCGCGACGGAGTCCTGCACCATGCGTTCCTCGTCGGAAAGCAGCGCGCGGACGTCGTACAGATCGAGAGGATTGAGTGGTGCGTGCGGCATGGGAATCCGGCTTCGTGGGCAAGCCCGTCATTGTAACGGGACTCGGGGCGCGGAACTTTGCCGCGACGATTCGCCGAATGGATTCCCTCGCTTTCGGGCTTCGCGATCGTCAGGACGACAAACCGATTCCGGGTTCCGTCCGGATGAAGCCCGGACGGCCCCGGAATGACGAGAGAAATTTGTGCGGGAATCGAGTTCGGGCCACCAACCCTCTATTCGCTGGTCATTCCGGGGCGGCCCGCGAGGGCCGAACCCGGAATCGGTCTCGGAATCAACGAAGCCTCACCGGCCCATGACAGAGGCAACAAACTGAAAAACCGGTGCGATGTTCCCCTGCTGATCGCGCCGACCGGCCCGCCGCTCCCGGGAATGGCGGCGTCCTACCCCGACTGGCGGCTATTGCTCACCCCGTGCGGCACGTGCCCGGTCGCGACATGCCGGCGCGCGGATTCCACGTTGATCGGGGAATCGTCGAAGAACAGGTCGGCGCCGAAGGCTTCGAGGAAGGGTCCCTTGTCGCGACCGCCGAGGAACAGCGCCTCGTCGATGCGCACGCCCCACTGGCGCAGCGTCAGGATCACGCGCTTGTGCGCGGGCGCCGAACGCGCGGTGACCAGCGCCGTGCGGATCGGCGAATCGTGGGGCGGGAATGCCGCCTGCAGGCGATGCAGCGCGGCGAGGAAATTGCGGAACGGACCACCCGAAAGCGGCTCGTTCCAGCGTTCGGTTTCGTTGCGATGGAAGGCGTCGAGGCCCTGCTCCTGGGACAGCCGCTCGGATTCGTCGCCGAAGATCACCGCGTCGCCGTCGAAGGCAATGCGCAACTGGCCCGGATGCGAGTCGCGCACCTGCGAGGGCAGGATCGTCGCCGCGGCCACGCCCGAGTTCAGCGCGCGTGCGACGTTTTCGGCATTCGCGGACAGGAACAGGTCCACCCCGAACGGCGCGATGTATTCGCTGGTCGCTTCGCCCGAGGTGAACGCGGCGCGGCTGATCGCGAGCCCGTGGTGCTGAATGGAATTGAAGATGCGCAGCCCGGTGTCGCCGGAATTGCGCGACAACAGCACGACTTCAACGTACGGCGTATCCGGCGCGGGCCGGTTCAACGCCAGCAGCTTCTTCACGACGGGGAACGCGACACCCGGCTGCAGCACGTCATTCTCGTGCGCGATCTGGTACTCGCGATAAGCCTCCAGCCCCTCGCGTTCGAACAGTTCGTGCGACTCGTTGAGGTCGAACAGCGCGCGCGATGAAATCGCGACGACCAGCTTGTCGTCGCGCGGAGGCATCGGGTCGTGCGGATGGGTTTCGCTCACGCGCGCAGTGTATCGCGCGCCCGCTAACCCCAGAGCGGCCGCGAAACCTCCACCAGCACCCACGCCATGAACGCGCTGATCGGCAGGGTCAAAATCCACGACCACACCATGCGCTCGACCACCGTCCAGCGCACGGCGTTGAAGCGCTTGGCGGCGCCTACGCCCATGATCGACGATGACACCACGTGCGTGGTGGAAACCGGCAGGCCGAAAATCGACGACACGATGATCACCGCGGCGGCACCGGTCTCGGCGGCGAAGCCGTTGATCGGATGCAGCTTCACCATCTTGTGACCGAGCGTCTTGATGATCCGCCAGCCGCCGCCCGCGGTGCCGGCCGCCATCACCAGCGCGCACACCACCTTCACCCACACCGGGATCGGAAACTGGCCGCCGACGTCCGATATCCGCAGGAAGTGCAGCCATGCGGGCAAGTGATCGAAATTGTGCGCGAGGGTGGCGTCGGCAAGCGCCAGCGCGATGATGCCCATGGTCTTCTGCGCGTCGTTCATGCCATGCGAAACGCCCATGGCCGCCGCCGAAACCAGTTGCGCCTTGCCGAAGAACATGTTCACGAAGGGTGTGCGCCCGTATCGGCGCAGCCAACCCTTGCGATTGGCGAACCAGGCGAATAGCGCAAACAAGGCGCCCATCACCACGATGCCCAGCACGAACCCCGCGATGGGCGACGCCACCATCGGCACCAACACTTTCGGGATCAAGCCGCCACCCTGCCACCAGCGGTTCGGATCGGTCGCCCAGATGATCGCGCGGAAATTGCCGTCGGACGCAGCGAAGGCAGCGCCGCACAAGCCGCCGATCAGCGCGTGCGACGACGACGACGGCAAGCCGAGCCACCACGTGATCAAGTTCCAGATGATGGCGGCTGACAACGCACAGATCAGCACCTCTCCGCCGACCTGCAGCACGCCGGCGTCGATCAGACCCGTGGCGATCGTGATCGCGACGGCGGAACCCAGCAACGCGCCGGCAAGGTTGGTGGTCGCAGCCAGCAGCACGGCCTGCCCGGGCGTGAGCACCTTGGTCGCGACCACGGTCGCGATCGAATTGGCGGTGTCATGGAAGCCGTTGATGTACGTGAACGCCAACGCGATCACGATGACGGCGATGAGGAGGCCGAGGCTCATGCGGAGGTTCGGGACTCGGGGCTCATGAATTCTTCAACACGATCGAATAAATGACGTTGCCCACGTCGCGGCAACGGTCGATGGCCTTTTCCAGCAACTCGAACAAGTCCTTCGTCAGCATCGCCCGGATCGGGTCGTCGCTGCCGAGATACTGGGTGCGATAAGGCTCCAGCAGTAGCCGGTCGGCTTCCGATTCCACGGCCTGCAGGCGATCCTGCAGCTTGCGCATGCGGCCGATGTTCATGCCGTTGCGCAACTCGCCGACCATCTCCACCACCCCTTCGGTCGCGCTCATCAGCAGGCCGGCGCGCGACACGAAATCGATGCCCTCGACCCGTTCCGCCACGATCACGTAGCGCTCGGCGAACTTCTCGATGGTCTTGGGGATGCGGTAAAGCGCCGACGACATCGCCTCGATGTCTTCGCGGTCCAGCGCGGTGACGAAGGTGTTGACCAGCGCTTCGCTGATCTGCGCCGCGAGATCCTTTTCGCGCCGCCGCGCCGCCCGGAACCCGTCCAGCAGCATCGGTTCGCCGTGCGACTCCAGCAGCGCCTGCAGCGCCTTGGCACCGTCCCGGGCCGCGCCGGCGCTGGCTTCGAGCAAATCGTAAAAGCGGTCCCCTTTGCCGAACATCGTCTGCAGCGAAAACATGGCGTTCCATCCGGGCGCGTGATCGTGCAAATGGTACACGAGCAGCCGTCCCGTCCGAAGAAGTTCCGCGCTTGCTAGACTTCCGGGATGGAACATCCTGACAGCCCCTGAATGCTGACCGAACTCGGCCTGGTGCTGGTGCTGGCGCTGGGCAACGCATTTTTCGCGCTCGCCGAAATTGCGCTGATCGCGTCGCGCAAAAGCCGTCTGCGTTACCTCGCGCGCACCAGCACGCGCGCGCAGATCGCCCTGCGGCTGGCGCAACGTCCCGACCGGTTCCTGTCCACGGTGCAGATCGGCATCACCCTGATCACGCTGATCACCGGCGCGGCCACCGGTGCTTCGATCAGCGACGCCATTCGGGTATGGCTCGGCCAGTCGGGCATGCCGGTGGGCCAGCATGCGTCGCTGGTGATCGGGCTGGTACTCGGTTTCATCCTCGTCACCACCATCAACATCACCGTCGGCGAACTGGTGCCCAAACGCGCGGCGCTGGTGGCGCCCGAGCGGATCGCGCAGATCGTGGCGTTTCCGATGCAGGTGATGTCATGGCTGATGACGCCGTTCGTGTGGTTCCTGGACATCCTCACGACCGGCGTGCTGCGCCTGTTCCGGCTGCAGCGTTTCACCCGCGAGAAAGTCAGCGAAGAAGAAATCCGCCTGCTGGTCGCCGAAGGCGCCGAACAGGGCGTGCTGGATTCCGATGAACGCAACATGGTCTACCGCGTGCTGCGCCTCGGCGATCGCAACGTCGACAGCGTGATGACCCCGCGCCCGCGCATCGCGTGGCTGGATGCGGCCGCACCGCTGGCCGAGAACCTTGCCGTGATCCGCGCCACGCCCTATTCCCGTTATCCGGTCTATCGCGAAAGCGAAGACGAAGTGCTGGGCGTGCTCGAAGTCAAACGCCTGCTGCAGACACTGGCGCAGGAACCCGGCGCGGCAGCGTCGCATGCCGCTCGCCTCGACCTGTTCCGCAAGCTGGTCAAGCCGCTGTTCGTGCCCGCCACCACCCGCGCGCTCGATCTGCTGGACGAGTTCCGCGACGCCAAGACACCATTCGCGCTGGTGGTGGACGAATACGGCGACATCGAAGGCCTGGTGACCTTGAACGACGTGCTGACCGCCGTGGTCGGCCACCCCGCGCGCGGCAATGGCAAGGACGCATCCGGCGACGCGGCCGCGCTGCGCCGCGACGACGGAAGCTGGCTGATCTCCGGTTCGCTCGCCACCGACGACCTGCGCGAA
>JAICIW010000229.1 GCA_025928735.1 Rhodanobacteraceae bacterium
ATCCGCGCGGCGGGCGTATATTCTTCCGGCGCGCCGGTCGAGGAAAACCGCACGTGGCGCCGTAACGCCGCGCGCATGCGCCAGCTCGACGGCATGGCGCGTCGCATCGCGGCGCTTGAAAAACAACTCGAAGCACTGATCAAGGAACGCAATTGATGAACCCGACCACCGCCCCCGTGAGCCTGCCGGTCGACGCGGAGCAGATCGCGGCCATCCTGCCGCACCGTTATCCGTTTCTTCTGGTCGACCGGGTGGTCGAACTGGTGCCGGGCCAAAGCATCGTCGCGATCAAGAACGTCACGATCAACGAGCCGTTCTTCGAGGGACATTTCCCCGGCCACCCGGTGATGCCGGGCGTGCTGATCGTGGAAGCGCTGGCGCAGGCATCGGGCTTGCTGATCGGGCTATCGGGCACGATGACGGACAAGGACGACCGCATCTTCTACCTCGCCAAGGTAGACAATGCCCGTTTCCTCAAGCCGGTGGTGCCCGGCGATCAACTGCGTCTCGAGGTTCAATTGAAACGCCGTCTCCGCAGCATGGGCATTTTCACCGCATGCGCGCGCGTGGATGGTGCGGATGCCGCGACCTGCGAACTGATGTGCGCGGAAACCACGCGGTGAGCAACATCCATCCGAGCGCGATCATCGACGCGGGCGCGAAGCTCGCCGACGATATCGCGGTCGGGCCGCTCGCCGTGATCGGCGCGGAAGTCGAGATCGGCCCCGGTAGCCGCGTCGATACGCATGCGCTGGTCCAGGGCCCTACCCGCATCGGAAAGAACAACCAAATCGGCGCGTACGCCTCGATCGGCGGTAATCCGCAGGACAAGAAATACCATGGCGAGCGCAGCCGGCTGGAAATCGGCGACGACAACACCTTCCACGAGTTCGTCACCATCAATCGCGGCACCGACGAAGGCGGCGGCGCCACCCGCATCGGCGACGACAACTGGATCATGGCCTACGTGCACGTCGCGCACGACTGCCACATCGGCAGCCACACCATCTTCGCCAACAACGCCACGCTCGCCGGCCATGTCGAGGTCGGCGATCACGTGGTGCTGGGCGGCTTCGCGGGCGTGCACCAGTTCTGCAAGATCGGCGCGCACGCCTTCGCCGCGATGTTCTCGGCGATCAACCGCGACGTGCCGCCTTTCATCTACGTCGCCGGCCAATTCGCGGTTCCACGCGGCGTCAACGCCGAAGGTCTGAAGCGCCGCGGCTTCGATGCGGGACGCATCGCCGCCATCAAACGCGCCTACCGCACGCTTTACATGTCACACAAGACGCTGGAAGACGCCCGCACCGCGCTCGCCGAGCAGGCCGAGGCCAGCGAAGACGTGCGCGCGTTCTGCGATTTCATCGATCGCAGCGAACGGTCGCTGGTGCGGTAATGTCCGCGCAGCACGAACGGGGGGTGGACAACCGGTCGGATCCGGCACCCGGACCGTTGTTCGCGCTGGTGGCGGGCGAGGACTCCGGCGACCAACTCGGCGCCGACCTGATCGAAGCCTTGCGCGCGCGCTTTCCGGACGCGCGCTTCGCAGGCGTGGGCGGCCCGCGCATGCGCGCAGGCGGTTTCGATGCATGGCACGACATCGCCGAACTCTCGGTGATGGGGCTGGCCGAAGTGTTGCGTCACCTGCCCCGCCTGTTGCGGTTGCGGAAATCGCTCGCGGAACGGCTGACGGCGCTGAAGCCGGATGTGTTCATCGGCATCGACGCGCCTGATTTCAATCTGGGCCTGGAAAAGCGACTGAAGCAGGCGGGCATCCGAACCGTGCACTACGTCAGCCCGTCGATCTGGGCGTGGCGCGAAAATCGCGCCCGGAAGATCGGCGAGTCCGCCGATCGGGTGCTGTGCCTGTTTCCGATGGAACCCGCGATCTACGCTAAACACGGTGTCGACGCCCGCTTCGTGGGCCATCCGCTGGCGGACCGGTTTGCGCTGGTGCCGGACCGCGACGCCGCGCGCAAGGCAATCGGTCTCGACACCGAGGCGCCGGTTCTCGCCGTGCTGCCCGGCAGCCGCCTTTCTGAAATCCACCGATTGGGCAGCATCTTCCTCGACGCCGCGCGGCGCGTGACGGCACAAATGCCGGGTCTGCGGATCGTGATTCCGGCGGCGAACGAAGGATGTCGCCTCGAACTTGAAAAGCTGTTGCGCAATTCAGAATCCGGTGGACAGGTCACGAGCCCCGTGCTGCTCGACGGCCAAGCCCATCGCGCCATGGTGGCGGCCGACGTGGTGTTGCTGGCTTCCGGCACCGCCGCGCTGGAAGCCATGCTCGCGAAACGCCCGATGGTGGTCGGCTATCGGATCGCGCCGTTCACGCACGCCGTCGTCAAGGGGCTCGGCATGTTGAAGACCAATGTCTATTCGCTGCCGAACGTGCTTGCCGGCCGGACACTCGCGCCTGAACTGATGCAAGGCGATTGCACGCCCGAACGCCTCGCCGACGCGGTCCTCGCACTGTTCCGCGACACTGGCCGACGCGACGAGCTGGTGCACGAATTCGAACGCACGCACCTTTCGCTGCACACCGGCGGTGGCGCCGCCGCAAGCGCGGCGCGCGCCATCGAACAATTGCTGATCCCGCACGCAGCGGAGTGGACGCAGCCATGAGCATCGCGAGCAAGCTGCGCTTCTGGCGCTGGGGCAACGGGTGGCGCGTCGCCCTCGCCCTGCTCGTCGTGCTCGTGACGGTGTGGCTGGGTCCATTGGGTGAACACACGGTGCTCGAATCCGCATTCGCGGCATGCATCCTCGCGGGATCGATCCTGCTCGCGATCGCCGCCAGCCGACGCCTGACATTCGGCACGGTCGTCGGTTGCCTGCCGATATTGCTGCTGGTGATCGCCGCCAACCTGAAATTCCGTTACCTCTCGACGCCGCTGCTGGCCCCCGACCTCGTCTACTATTTCAACGCGGAAATCGCCGAAACGCTGCTGCGTTACCCGTTCATCATCGGGGCGATCGTGGCGGCGATCGTACTGGTACCGCTGCTTCTGGTGCTGCTGTGGCGCGGCGACATTCGGCTCGCGCGGAAATCCCGCGGCCAGCGCGCGATCACCCTCGCCGCCGCGGTCGCGATGCTCGTGGTGACCCTGTATCCGCACGGACCGTTCGCGCAGGTGTACGAGAAAGGCGTATGGGAAGCGATGATCGACAAGAGCTTCGTGTCGGATTTCATCGTCTCGATTCCCAACGCGCGCGTCAACGAGCCGTCGTTTCTTCCGGGTGACGCGACACGTGACGATTGGCACGATCTCGCCGACACGCAGACGAATGCCGCGCGTCGGCCCGACATCGTCGCGGTGCTGGAGGAAAGCACGTTCGATCCGCGCATGCTGACCGCGTGCAAATCGAAACTGTGCGATGCGCGCATGTTCCACACCGACGCCGACACCATTGCGCACGGCTGGATGAACGTGCACACTTGGGGCGGCGGCACCTGGACCAGCGAATTCGCCTTCCTGTCCGGCCTGCCGCACACACTGTTCGGACCGGCCGGCGTCTACGCGCCGTTCAATCTCGCCCCGCGCATCCGCTTCACGCTGCCGCGCCTGCTGGACGCCGACGGTTACCGTACCGTCGGCATCTATCCCACCGACGGCGACTTCATGAATGGCCGCGATGCCTATGCCGACTACGGCTTCGACGCATTCTACGGCGGCCGCGAGCTGAAACTGGGCTGGGGCGCGACCGATGCGGAAGTGTTTCGCGCGTTCGAACACGTGTTCGAAACGGAACGTGCAAAGGCGCACGGCAAGCCGCTGTTCGTGTTCATGCTGACGCTGCATCAGCATGGTCCGCACATGACGCCACTTTCCGAGTTGCCGGCGCCGTACGACAAGCCGCTGTTCACGGGCAAGCTCGCACCCGGCAACGCCCCGCTGGACGATTGGCTCAACCTCAACCTCACCAATTACCTGCAGCGCCTGTCGATGTCGGACGCGGCGATGGCGAAACTGGAGAGCTTCCTGCGCCACGATGGGCGACCGGTGCTACTGTTGCATTTCGGTGATCACCAGCCCTCGTTCGATGGCGCGATCAACACGCTCGCCAAGACGGTGCCGTCGGCGGTGCCCGATCCGCAGTACGTGACGTATTACATGTTGAAGGGTTTCAATCTGCCGGTGCGGCGCGAAGATTATCCGGTGCTCGACATCAGCTATCTGGCGTCGCTGCTGCTGGACGCCGCGAACCTGCCGCGCAACCCGTTCTTCATCGCCAACACGCTGTTGCGCGACCGTTGCGACGGCCACGATCTCGACTGCCGCAATGCGGCGCTGCGCGACTCGTACCGCGCGTATGTGTTCGGGGACCTGCATGACCTTGCCGATTGACGACGCCGGTATCTTCGCCACGCTGCCGCGGCACAGACTGCGGCGCTGGCCGGATGTCGGCGACCTCGCGGGCGTGGACGAGGCGGGCTGCGCGCCATTGGCGGG
>JAICIW010000123.1 GCA_025928735.1 Rhodanobacteraceae bacterium
CGAGCTTCAATTCGGCGGCAAGTTTGCCGAGGCGTTCGGTGGACGGGCCGGGAATCGGTTCGGCACGATCGAACTCCGCCACCGATTCGTGTTGGCAGAAGTACGGACCGTTGTGGATTTCCTGCAGCAGAACCAGTTGCGCGCCAGCCTTGGCCGCTTCGCGCAGGCCCGCTTCGATCGCGTCGAGGTTGGCGTTGACGCTGCCGCGGTCGCGTTCCTGCAGCAGGGCGACTTTGAGGATTTTGGAGGTCATGATCGAAGTTTAGCGAGACATTCCAAACTCCGTCATTACTCGCGCCATCCATGGCGCTCGCCCTCGGGCGCGTTCGCTTCGCTCCGCTCTTCGGGCCGCGTTCGGCGTTCGCGTTTGCAATCCTGCAAACGCAGTCCGGACGCCGCGCAGCGGCGATCCGAATGCGGAGGCCGGATCGCCGGAGCGAACATCGCCGCAGGCGATGGTCCGAAGGGCGAGCCACAGGAATGTGGCGAGTCTACCCAGTGACTTTGCTCTCTGGTCCAGGAAGTCACTGGGTTCCGGGTTCCGGCTGTGGCCGGCCCCGGAATGACGATGGTGAATCAAATCTGGGTGTGGGGTTTACTCCAAGCAAGAGCACCTTGTGGCAACTGCATCGTCATGCAATGCAGGCTGCCGTTTTGCCAAATCAATGGGCGGCAGGGAATCTGGATGACTTCGCGACCGGGGTGCGCGAGCGCGATGGTTTGCGCGGCCGCGTCGTCCACCGCGTCGCCGTACGCCGGAACCAGCACCGCGCCGTTTACGATCAGGTAATTGGCATAGGAAGCCGCAAGCCGACGACCTTCGTCAAGAATCGGTTTCGGCCACGGCAGCGGGAACAACCGATACGGTTTCCCGTCGAGCGTGCGCAGCGCTTCCAGTTCGCGACGCATCGCGTCCAGTTCTTCGTAATGTGGATCATCCGGATCGCTGCAGGACTGGAACACGATCGCGTCGTCCGGCGCAAACCGGGCGAGTGTATCGACGTGCGCGTCGGTGTCGTCGCCTTGCAGATAACCGTGATCGAGCCACAGCACTCTTTGCGCGGACAGCGCGTTGCGCAGCGTGAGTTCGATCGTTTCGCGCGATTGGTCGGGATGGCGTTGCTGCAGGCACTTCCACGTGGTGAGGATCGTGCCGCGTCCGTCGGATTCGATCGCGCCGCCTTCCAGCGCCCAGTCCACGCGCTGGTGCCGTGCGTCGCGCTCGAATGCGTCGCGTTCGATCAACCCCGCGACCAGCGCGTCGTCCTGCGTCGCTTCGAACTTGCCCCCCCAGCCGGTGAAGCGGAAGTCGGCCAGCACGAACCGACCGTTGTCCCGCAACGTGATCGGACCGGAGTCGCGCAGCCAGGTGTCGTCGTAGGGAATTTCGATGAAGCGCACGCGCTCGAGATTCGCGCCTGCTTCGCGCAGGCATTCGGTGGCGTGTGTGCCGATTTCGGCGTCGGGTACGCACACGACCGCGGTTTCGAAACGCGCGATCGCCGCGATCAGCGCGGCGCAGGTCTCTTCGACACTGTCGAGTCGTTCGGCCCAGTCGGTGCCGGCGTGCGGCCACGCCAGCAAAACCGCAGACTGCGGCTCCCATTCGGCTGGCAGTCGCAAATGAGATTGGATCATGACGAATTGAAAAAGACTTGGTCAGCCTCTCATTCGTCATTCCCGCGAAAGCGGGAATCCAGTGCGGTGATCGCGAGGCATCAACGGGGGAGAGGCACTGGGTCCCGGATATCGCTGCGCGATTCCGGGATGACGACAAGCGTTACGTTCCACTCGGAGCGCTGTTGTGAAAAGTCAGGCCAAGGATGGCCGTTCTGGTGCTTGAGAATTTGAAGCCGGTCCGTTCACCGAGCCAACGGGCGAGACAGCGATCAGGGACGATCGCACCTACAAAGCATGAGGCCCTGGGGTCCGCAACACCGAATGGATCACATGGCTGTATTCGAAATACACGATGTACTTCGGGTACTCCCAGCGGTGGATCGGGGGTTGATGTTTGGAACTGCCGCCACGGGTTGCCAGCACTTTTTCCGGGGCGCCGTATGCACGCTTCACTTGGTCCATCGTCATGCCGCGCTTGGGCAGGTTGTAGCGCTGTTCCTTCTGCACCTTCACGCGCAGCGGAACCGATTGCACCGTTTGCGTCTGCAGGGTATCGGCCCACGCGGGCGTCGGCAGCAGCAGCGGCACGAGTCCGAGGGCGAGCGAGGCGGCGATCAAGCTGGTAGCGATGCGGTTCATGGCGATGGCTTCCCACAGGCGCACGGCGCCGATGTGCCTTTTTAGCAAAACCGGAGGGGCTGCGCCAGCGAAGGGCATCACGAAAAAGGCCGCTCGAAGCGGCCCTTTCGATAAACTTTTGACCGAGCGGCTGTTGGTGAGAAGTCAGGGCAGGGATGCCCGTTCTGGTGCCAACAACTTTGCGACCTCGATTCTCGCGGAATCGCCAGCGACGCCGCGATCAGGGATGATCGCACTATCTCTGGCGAGCCTTGAAGCGCGGATTGCTCTTGCAAATCACGAACACCTTGCCGCGCCGGCGCACCACCTTGCAGTCGCGGTGCCGCTGTTTCGCGGACTTGAGGGAAGAAAGCACCTTCACGGCGGACTCCTGTACAGACGATCTGGCGGAAACAAAGCGGGAAATTGTAGCGCGCATAAATACTTGCCGCAAGCCTGCGGACAGTCAGGCGGCGGGCCGGTATCCTAATGGATTCCGCATTCCACTATCCGGAGTTTGCACCGTGGCTGCCGATCTCGACCAGACTTGCGTCAACACCATCCGCTTCCTGTCGGTGGACATGGTGCAGAAGGCCAACAGTGGCCATCCCGGCCTGCCGCTGGGCGCGGCGCCGATGGCCTACGTGCTATGGACCAAATTCCTGAAGCACCATCCGGAGAATCCGCATTGGGCCGATCGCGATCGCTTCGTGCTGTCGGCCGGCCACGGTTCCGCGCTGTTGTACAGCCTGCTTTACCTCACCGGCTACGACCTGTCGCTCGATGACATCAAGCAGTTCCGCCAATGGGGCAGTCGGACGCCGGGTCATCCCGAACGCGGTCACACGCCGGGCGTGGAAGTCACCACCGGGCCTCTCGGGCAGGGCATGGCCAACGCCGTCGGCATGGCGATGGCAGAGGCGCAGCTTGCCGCGCGTTACAACCGCGACGGCCACAAGGTAGTCGATCATCACACGTACGCGATTGTCAGCGATGGCGACCTGATGGAGGGCGTCACCTCGGAAGCCGCCTCGCTGGCCGGGCATCTGAAGCTCGGGAAGCTGATCTGCCTGTACGACGACAACTACGTGACGCTGGCGGCCGGCACCGACATCACCTTTACCGAGAATCGCGCCGCGCGCTTCAAGGCCTATGGCTGGCACGTGCAGACGATCGAGAACGGCAACGATCTCGACGCCATCGAAAAAGCCATCAAGCGCGCGAAAGGCAAGAAGGATCAGCCGTCGATGATCCTGGTGCGCACCCACATCGGCTTCGGTTCGCCGCTGCAGGACAGCTACAAGGCGCACGGCTCGCCGCTGGGCGCCGACAATGTCATCAAGACCAAACAGAAGCTCGGCTGGCCGACCGAGCCGGCGTTCCTGGTGCCGGAAGAAGCGCTGGCGCATTTCCGCGAGGCCCAGAAAAAAGGCAAGGGCGCCGAAACGGGCTGGAAGCGCCGCTGGAACAAATATGCCAAGGCATATCCTGCACTTGCGGCGGAATTGCAAGGTTCCCTCGACGGCAAATTGCCGGTCGGATGGGATGCCGACGTGCCGGTGTTCCCGGCCGACGCCAAGGGTCTGGCGACCCGCGTCGCGGGCGGCAAGGTGCTGTCGGCGATCGCGCCGAAACTGCCGGCCATCAGCGGCGGTTCGGCCGATCTCGATCCGTCCACCCATACCGCGGTGAAGGGCTCGGGCGTGTTTTCGCCCGGCAAGGAACCCGACGAACAGAGTTGCGAGGAAGAGACTTGGAGCTACGCCGGTCGCAACCTGCATTTCGGTGTGCGCGAGCACGCGATGGGCGCGATTGCCAACGGCTTGACTGCGCACGGCGGCTTCATTCCGTACACGGCAACCTTCATGGTCTTCTCCGATTACATGCGCCCGCCGATGCGGCTCGCCGCGATCATGGGCCTGCAAGTCGTCAACGTGTTCACCCACGACTCGATCGCGGTGGGCGAGGATGGCCCGACCCATGAGCCGGTCGAGCAACTCGCGGGCTTGCGCTCGGTGCCGAACCTCAACGTGATTCGTCCGGGCGACGCGAACGAAACCGCGGTCGCGTGGAAGGTCGCGATCGAAACCCAGAATCGTCCGACCGCGCTGATCCTGTCGCGCCAGAACGTGCCGACGCTGGACCGCAACAAGTTCGCCAGCGCCGAGGGTTTGCGCAAGGGCGCGTACGTGTTGCTCGCTTGCGAAGGCGAACCGGAATTGATCGTGATCGGCACCGGCGCCGAAACCGGATTGGTCGCGCAGGCCGTCGAGAAATTGCAGGCCGAAGGCATCAATGCGCGCGCGGTGTCGATGCCAAGCTGGGAACTGTTCGCGGACCAGGATCAGGCCTATCGCGATTCCGTGCTGCCGCCCAACGTGCACGCACGCCTCGCCGTGGAAGCCGGTTGTCGCGAAGGTTGGGAGCGCTGGGTTGGCGACCACGGCTCCGGCATCGGCGTGAATCGCTACGGCGCTTCCGCGCCCGGCGAACTGGTGCTGGAAAAATACGGCTTCACCGTCGACAACGTGATCGCGAAGGCGAAGGCGTTGCTGGGCAACAGCTGACGCGTCGCTTGCCGGATCAGCCTGAATCGCGCGCGCTTTCGTCGGTTGGGCTGCCGAATCGGACCGTTGGGCTTCGCTGCGCTCAGCCCAGCCTACCCATGCTTTGTAGGTTGGGCTGAACAACGTGAAGCCCAACGTGGTGAGGTGTGAGGGTGGAACGTTGGGCTTCGCTATCGCTCAGCCCAACCTACCCATGCTGGCCGCTTTGTAGGAGCCTGCCTGCAGGCGACCATAGAGCGCAGATGCAATTCGCAACACCAATCGCGCGCAGGCGCGCTCCTACTCCTTTACCTTCACGTTCTTCAGCAGCAGATCGAGCTTCTTCTTCATCTCCGCCTGCGGCTGCGTGCCAGGCTGATAGACGTAGGCGCTGTAGAGCACCGATGGTTTCGCGCCACCCTTCGACGTCGGCACCACCGCGTCGATCTTGGTCATGCCGTCGTCGGCGAAGGCGGTCGAATCGTAGGGGTGCCGGCGATCCGCGACCTTTTTCCAATAGCTCGCGTAGACATCTCCAAGGTCGGCGGGCGGTGCCTGGTGGCGCACCACGCCCAGCATGTATTGGCTGTAGTTGTCCGCGGCCAGTCCGGCCCGGCAGACATCCCACACGACCTTGTGATTGGCGTCAGGCGGGAAGAAACAGAATCCCAGCTGCAGCATGCTGTTCGCGTCGATGTCCTGGATCGCGGACGTGGACGAAACTTTCATCCGCTGCGAGTCGTAATGGAAGTCCTTGCCGTAGTCGAAGCCGATGTGGATGTTCTTGAACACGTCCGGCAGCAGCTTCGGATCGGCCAGGAAATCCTTCCACTGCGCAAGCGTTCCCTGGTAGGACAAGCTCACGAAATCCGTGAGCGCCTGCATGTTGATGGTAGTGTCGTGGAGTGAGGTTGCCGGGACGATGCGCATCAGCAGCGCAAAGCCGGTTGGAATCGGCAGCGCGAACACGCTGACGTAGCCGTTCGCGTAAGGCACCGGCCACGTCCAGACCTGCCAATGGCGTCCCCAGCGGTCGGTCCAGGTTTCCTTGCTGCCGGGTTCGCCGAGCGAAGTCACGAGAATCCGCTCCGGTCCAACCGTGCGTTTCATGAAGCCGGTCTTCAGCAACAGGTCCATCACGCCCTTGGCATCGTGATGAAAGGGTCCCGCGGGAAGATTATCGGGTTTGCGCAGGTGAAACAGCACGTTGCCGGCGACGGCGCCGCCCAGAATGTAGCCGTTGGCAGGCAAGGTGATCTTGACGCCCGGTTTGCCCTGCGGCGCCCAGATGCCGTCGCTGTTGCGAGCGAGGATCTGCGGGAAATCGCTGGACCCCGCGCCGCCGTTCAAGACCTGCTGCGAGCCGTCGCCGTTCGGAAACAGGTTGGCCGATTGCTGATCGAGCAAGGCCTTGAGTTGCGAATCCAGATACGGGTGAAATGCCTTGGCATACGCCGTGAAGAAATCGGAAACCGAAAGCGGCAGCTTGAAGTCGCCCTTGAAGGTGCCGCTCAAGGTGGAATCGAATGCATCGAACTGGTACGCCATGCGCTTGTCGAAACGCGCGAGATCCTTCGGCGCGTCCAGCACGTCACGCATCGGCAGCGCATAGTTGAGGTTCTCGTTCGGCGATTTCATCAACACCACGCCGATCACCTTGCCGTTCTGGTCCAGCAGCGGACCGCCGCTGTTGCCGGGCGAGGCCGCGGCCGAGAAACGGATCCACTTCCACTCGCCGTCCTGCGATTCGGGCGTGTCGGACGTGTACAGGCCGTTGCGGATCACCACGCCCGTGCCGAGCGCGTTGCCTACCGAATACACGACCTGATTCAAACCGGGTTTGGTGTCGACCGTCAGCGGCGTGATCTTTGGCGGGTCCTTCAGCGAGAACACCACGAAGTCGCGGCGCAGCGCGAACTTCTCGATCTTGTCGATCGCGTAGATCTTGCCTGATGCATCGCGCAATTCCGGCGGTCCCCACAGGCTCTGGTAGCCGATCATCAAGACATGCCCGGCGGTGACATAAGTGTTCGGCCCGATCGCGAACGCGGTGCCGATGGAGTAGTACTTGTCGGTGCGTTCCTGGTACGGCAGCAGGTCC
>JAICIW010000126.1 GCA_025928735.1 Rhodanobacteraceae bacterium
GCGGGTATCGGATCGCTGCGAAAGCAGGGGTGAACAGGGCGCAGAGTGCGGAAAGGATTTACCAATCGCACGCAAGGTGGAAGTATTTTTCACATCCGCTGCACATTGCCGGGATGCAACCGGGTGCGCCGCGAGAATTCCGACCGCGCACAGCGAAGCGCGACGCTTTGCACGCCGCGCGAACGGGGATTGTCAGCTGCCGCAGGTGCATTCCGGCTTTACCGGTCATTCCGGCAGGTTTTCAGCCATATTTGGGGCTTCCCACCCATCGAAACGGATATCCGTGACCACACCCCCCGCGACCGGAATAACGAGGGGCGGGCGTCGAAGCTCAGCGGGTTTCGTCCACCAAGCCCGGCATCACGGCATCGTCGATCAACCCGAGCGCGCGGTAGCGCATCAGCCGGTTGTAGATGGTCTTGGAGGTGATGCCGAGTACCCGCGCGGCCCGGCTCTTGTTGTTGCCACAGCGCGCAAGCGTCTTCAGCAGCATCTCGCGTTCGATGTCCTCGAACGACATGCCCACCGCGAACTTCACGGCATCCGTCGATGATTCGGAAACCCCGGAAATTTTTGGCTCATCGTCCGGTCGATAGCCAATCTGGTTGCCTTCGCCGGCGACCAGGTAACCGCGCTGCACCGCATGGCGCAATTCGCGCACGTTGCCCGGCCACGGCGCTTCGGACATGTGCAGCAGCGCGTCCTGCGTGAGTTGCTTGTTGGTGGCGTAACGCTGGTTGAGGCTGCCGAGGAAGTGATGCGCCAGCAACGGAATGTCGTCACGTCGCTCCCGCAGCGGTGGCGTCTGCAGGATGTAACCGCTCAGTCGATAGTAGAGATCCTGGCGCAGCAGACCGTTTTCCAGGCACACGTGCGGGTCGCGATTGGTCGCCGCGATCAGCCGCACGTCCACCGGAATTTCGCGGGTGCCGCCTACGCGCGTCAAGGCCTTGGATTCGATGACGCGCAGCAGGTATACCTGCAGCGACTGCGGCATCTCGGCGATTTCATCGAGGAACAGCGTGCCGCCCTGGGCCTGTTCGAAATAACCGGTGTGTGATTGCACCGCGCCGGTGAACGAGCCGCGTTCGTGTCCGAACAACAGGCTGCCCAGGAGATCCTGCGCCAGCGCGCCGCAATTGACCGCGACGAACGGGCCGGCCCGGCCGCTGGCGCTGTGCAGCGCGCGCGCGACCAGTTCCTTGCCGGTGCCGCTTTCACCGTGGATCAGCACCGATACGTCGGTGGGCCCGACCCGCGCGATTTCGCTCAGCAGCGTGCGCATCCTCGCCGAACGCCCGACCATGCCGCCGGCCGACTCGGCGAGCACCGCGCGATGCGCCGCGAAGTCGTTCGCATCCATCAGCAGTTGTTGCAGCGGCTCGGCCGCGACCGGTTTCACCAGGTAATCCACGACGGGCGACTTCAGCACACGCAAGGCACTTTCCACGCTTGGCGCCCCGGTGACGACCACCATGCGCCCGTGCGTGTCGAGTTCGATGTCTTCCAACAGATCGAGGCCGTTGCCATCGGGCAACTCGATGTCGACCAGGATCAGGTCGAAGCCTTCATTGGCGGTAAACTCCCGCGCCTCTTCCAGTGTTCCTGCGCGCACCAGCTTGCAGCGGCACTGTCGGGCCACCTCGGCGACGACGCGGGCGAAACCATCGTTGTCATCAACCAGAAGCACGTTGCCTGTGGCGGCGCCAGCTCTCATTGATGCTCTCCAGTACGCCCCACGAAAAATACCGATGGTAACCGTTGCAGCGTTAAGTACACATCCACGCGCGACGCTCGCGCGGGTACGCGACCGCCGTTTTAGCAAATTTTCACGGACGTTGCCTGAAGGCGTGCCCAAGACAGGCGAAAATCAGCCAGTCGGGCCGCCCAGGACCTCCAGCACGCTGCCGCTGATGTACGACGAACAGGCCGGCGCCGCGAGGAACACATAGGCCGGCGCCAACTCTTCCGGTTGCGCGGCGCGCCCCATGGCGCTGTCTTTGCCGAATTCCGGAATCTTTTCGGCGGGCTGGTCGGACGGATTGAGCGGCGTCCAGACCGGGCCGGGCGCCACCGCGTTCACGCGGATGCCGCGCGACAGCACGTTCTTTGCCAGCGACCGCGTGAAGGCATGGATCGCGCCTTTGGTCGCGGAATAGTCCAGCAGTGCGGCGCTGCCGAACAACCCGGTCTCCGAACCGGTATTGATGATCGCGCTGCCGGCCTTCAGGAACGGCAGGGCGGCACGCGCCATCTGGAAATAGCCGCCGATGTTCGTCTGCAGCGTTTCCTGGAGGTGTTCGTCGGTCAGGTCTTCCAGCCGTTCCGTATGCATCTGGAACGCGGCATTGTTGACCAACACGTCGAGTCGACCGAATTCTTCGACGGTCTTCGCGACGAGCTCGTTGCAGAATTCCGGGTCTTTTACGTCGCCCCGCACCACGAGGCAGCGGCGACCTTCCTTCTCCACGGCCTGCCGGGTGGCATCCGCGTCCTCGTCTTCTTCGAGGTAGCCAATCGCGACATCCGCGCCCTCGCGTGCCATCAGCACGGCGACCGCCCGACCGATGCCGGAATCACCACCGGTGATGAGTGCGACCTTGTCTTCGAGTTTGCCGCTGCCCTTGTAGAACGGCGCGGAATAGCGCGGCGCCGGATCAAGCCGGTACTCGTCGCCCGGCTTGTCGAGGTGCTGGCCGGCTTGTCGGGTCGGCTGCGACTTCGGCCCCGCCTGCACCGCCTTTTTCTTTTCTCCCGAAGATTTGGACGACTTCTTTTTGTCCTTGTTCTCGACATCACGCTGGATATCGCGCTGCTTGCGTACGGTGCTGGCTACCGGACTGCCGGAGGCACTCTTCTTGCCCTTGGCCACTTCCTTCTTCATCACGATCTCCGTTGTTCGCCGGGCGCGGGGTATACCTGATCGACGTCGCTCGATGCGTCCGAAAACCCCTC
Organism: Rhodanobacteraceae bacterium; assembly: GCA_025928735.1. Taxonomy (GTDB): domain Bacteria; phylum Pseudomonadota; class Gammaproteobacteria; order Xanthomonadales; family Rhodanobacteraceae; genus 66-474. The sequence continues at coordinate 2,956 of JAICIW010000126.1, forward strand.
GACCAGCAACGCAAAATCAACCCGAGGTCGATCCGCCCTGCGGTGGCAGGGAAGGCGGTTGCTGCATGGTGCTTTGCCCCGGCCCTTGTCGGCACTGGCTGTATTCCTGTTGCGTGATTCGGCCATCGCCGTTGGCGTCGCATTGCGAAAAATGCTGCTCGAGCCAGGGAATGCGCTGCGCGTCCTGCTGGGTGATGTAGCCCTTGCTGCCGGCCACGTCATCGAAGCTCGGGCTTTCGCCGCCCGGACTGCCGCCCGGTGCCGGCTGCATGGCCGTCGCACCGGTTTCGGGTTGCGTGGAGGTCAAGGCGGGCGATGGCGGCGTCTGGACGGTCGCGCCATTCGGCGGGTTCTGCTGGTCACCGGACGGATTCGAGCAGCCCATGGCGGCCAGCGCCAGCGCGCCGGTCAGTGCGAACAGCAGCGGTGCGGACTTGCGATTCATGTCGAAGACTCCTTGGTTGGGTCACGCGGCCGCTCCTTGTGGCGCTTGCGGCGCTTGCGGCAAGCAAAGCACATGCCACGGCCGATTGGCGGCGCAACGTGCGTTTCGCACGCCACGCGGCGCGGATTCTTGGAACCAATTTCCCGGCCGGGGAAATTTTTGCCAGCAAGCAACCGGGGCACGCCCGCGCCGCGTGAGCTGCCGCGCACGTCGCGTTGCTGACGCCAGATGAACAAATCTTCAGCAAGTACTTGTCGAATATGAACGGTTGCGGACGGAGAAGTGCCGCATTCGGGAAAGTCCATCGCCACGCGGGGGATGGCACGCCGCGTGCATCGGGGGTGGCCGCGAAGCAGTTGAACACGGCGCTGGACACAGGAGAGGAATGCGCATGAACAGTTGGATCGATACCACGCAGTCATTGCCCATCGAGCACGAATACGTCCGGTTCCTGGTCGTCGGGCACACGCGCGCGCTGATGGGCGTGTACGAGAACGACAGCTTCTGTTCGCGATGGGGCGCCTACGACAAAAAGCAGGTGGGCATCTGGCGCAAGCTCGGCGATGCGCCGCAGGGTCCCGCGCCGCCGCGCACCCATCCCGACCAGCGCTACTGGTCGGACCGGCCGATGCGCGAGAGTTTCTGACGCCTCGCCATCGGCATCAGCCGGAGCTGTTTTCCGCGAATGCGATCGTGCTCAGCAACGCCAGCGCCGGACGCCGCGAATCGAGGCGCGTGTGTTGCAGCACGACCGGCATATCGCAACAAAAGACGCTGGCATAATCGGTTTCGCGCGGCACCGGCGCGGGATCGGTGAGATCGTTGAAGCGCAGGTGCAGCGTGCGTCGCGCCGGCACCGTCACGCGATAAGGTCCGACCGGTTCGCGATCACTGAAGTACAGCATGATGGTGACGTGCGCGTCGACGTCGTTGACGTTCAACAGGCATGCTGCTTCGTGGCTTTCGAAACGGGGATCGTCATCGTCGTGGCCGGGTGCGGGAATGTATCCCTCGGCGATCGCCCAGTGGCGGCTTCCTATGGTCATGGTCGTTCCTTCGTAGGGCGGGGCTTGTTCCGCCGATGTGCGTTCAAATCAATGGGCGTGGGGCGGAGCAAGACCCGCCCTGCGGTTTCGCGTGCCGAACCACAATCCCGTGCCCAGCGCGCTTGCGGCGAGCACGCCGAATCCCAACGTGCGGCGGTGCTTTTCCACCCAAAGCGCCGAGGACGATCCGCGCGCGCGCTCGTCGAAATCGCCGTGCGCACCGGGATCGGCATCCACCGGCGAGAACAGGTTGTCGGGGCGCTGGTGATCGTCGGGTTCCAGCGTCTGTTGTCCGCCCCATGCGGTGCGGCCGAGATATTTGTCCAGCAGACCGGGGATGAATCGTTGCCCCCATTCGGCCATCCAGGTCGATGCGCCGACCGGCACGGTGCGGCGCCGGTGGCTGGCGGCGAACAGGATCGCGTCCGCCGCCACTTCCGGCTGGAAAATCGGCGGCACCGGCTGTGGGCGATGCGGCATCTTGTTGCGCGCCCAGCCGAACTGGGGGGTGTTCAGCGCCGGCATCTGCACCGCGGTGACGTGGATGTTGCTCCGTTCGTGCGCCAGCTCACAGCGCAGCGCGTCCACGAAACCGGCAAGCGCGTGTTTGGCGCCGCAGTACGCGGACTGTAGCGGAATACTGCGATAGGCCAGTGCAGAACTCACCTGCACGATGGTGCCGCGATCGCGCGTGCGCATGCGCCTTAGCGCGGCCATCGCGCCGTACACGCTGCCGAGATAGGTGACCTCGGTGACACGCTTGAATTCATCGGCGCCGATTTCGTCGACCGGCGCAAACACCGTGACCATCGCGTTGTTGACCCAGACGTCGATCGAACCGAGTTCGCGTTCGATCCGATCGGCGGCATTGTCCAGCGCTTTCGCATCGGCGACATCCAGCGCGATCGAAATCGCGGTGCCCCCGCCAAGCTCGATTTCCCGTCGTGCGGCCTCCAGCCCGGCTTGGCCGCGCGCGATCAGCACAACCTTGGCGCGTTCGCGCGCGAACGCGCGCGCGGTGGCGCGACCTACGCCGGCCGATGCGCCGGTGATCACGACAACCTTGTCCTGAAAGCGTCCGCGGCGGCGCAGCGGTGGATGGATGATGCGTTGGGCGTTCATGTTGTTCTCCTGTCTCAAGGACGATGCAGGGCGGAAGGAGCCGCGCAGCGGCGTATCCCGCCGCAGGCGAGACACGGCGGGATTTGTTGCGCTGCTCCCGCCCTACGCTTTTGATCAGTGTTCATGCGTAATCAAATCTCTTTTGGCCTCGCATCGCGCAAGTCAAAACCGCGCGAATCACAACTCGCCTCGCGTGGCCATTTGCTTGATGCGAGCACCGGTGCGGCAGGCGATCGCCTGGATCGTCAGCGACGGATTGACACCGCCGACGGTCGGGAACACCGACCCATCGCAGACCCACAAATTCGGAATGTCCCAACTGCGGCAATCGGCGTTCACCACGCTGGTTTCGGGGTCGTCGCCCATCCGCGCGGTACCATTGAGGTGGCAGGTGTCGTCCGCTTCGGCCCAGATGTCGCGCGCGCCGACGGCTTGCAGGCCACGCGTCATGAAATCGATCGAATGCTCGACCAGCGCCTTGTCGTTGTCGCAGAGTGAAAACGTCACGCGCGCGACCGGCAATCCGTATTGGTCCTTCTCGTCGGCCAGCGTGACGCGGTTGCGTTCCTGCGGCAGCGTTTCGCCGACGATCTTGAAGCCGGCCTGGTGGTTGTACTGCTGCATCTCGTGCAGCAGCGCATCGCCCCACAAACCATGGTTGCCAGCCTGCGTGGATGCCCACGCCTGCGGCAGCGGCCCCTGCGACATGAAGGCGTAGCCGCCGAAAAAATCCTTGCCTTCATCGCAGTAATTCCAATGCTCGGTGAGCGTCAGCGAAGGCGGCCCCTTGTACCAGCGGATTTCGTCGACCATCACGCCATACACGCCTTGGTTGGTCTGCGTCATCAGGTTCTTGCCAACCAGCCCGGAGCGATTGGCGAGACCGTCGGGGTGCCGCGCATCGGCCGAGTTCAGCAGCAGCCGTGGCGTCTCGATCGCGTAACCCGCCACCACGACGTTGCGCGCGCGCTGGAAGCGCCAGCGTCCTTCGCGCTGGTAATGCACGCCGGTCGCGCGATCCTTGTCGTTGACCTCGACGCGGCCGGCCATCGCAAGGTCGCGGATTTCCGCGCCCGCCTTAACCGCGCGTGGGATCCACGTGACCAGCGCACTCTGCTTGGCGTTGGTCGCGCAGCCGGTGACACAGAATCCGCGATACACGCAGGGATGCGCGAGCCCGCGCGGCGCTGAAAGCGTGGCCAGCGGCGTTTCGGCCCACGCGATGCCC
>JAICIW010000316.1 GCA_025928735.1 Rhodanobacteraceae bacterium
GATGCGGCAGGGGCATTGCGCTTGCTGCGGGACCCGGGGAAGGGCGCGGCGCACGCTGGAATATTGTTCGCTCACCTGAATCGTCCACAGCCGCGGATCGCGGCGGGGCTCGCCTTGCGCGGCATCGCGAACGCGTGCATCGACGTGTCGGATGGACTGTTGGCCGACCTCGGCCATGTATGCGTCGCGAGTGGCGTGGCTGCAGAACTCGAAGGCGAGGTCTTGCCGTTGTCATCGGCGTTGACCGCAGTCTTCGATGCCGCGACGTGTCGCGAGCTGGCGCTGGCCGGCGGCGACGACTACGAATTGTGTTTTACCGTGCCGGCGGATCGCACACCGGATGTTGCCGCGGCACTTGCGCAAGCCGGCTGCGACGCGACCCGCATCGGCCGCGTCGTTGCGGGCTCCGGCGTGCGCGTTCTGGATGCACACGGCAACGAAGTCGCGACGCCGCAGGTCGGCTGGGAGCACTTTTCGCAATGAGCACGCCGCTTGCCGCCGATCAGCGCCGTGCGCTGCTGTCGCATCCCGCCGGCTGGATCGCGACCGCGCTGGGCGCGGGATTGGCGCCAATCGCGCCCGGCACCGCGGGTTCGCTGGTCGCGCTGCTGCCGTGGTGGTTTTTGTTGCGCGGCTTGCCATTAGGCTGGTACCTCGCGGTGTTGGTCGCGGGATTCCTGCTGGGCGTCTGGGCCTGCGGTGCCTGCGACCGGCGCCTCGGAGTGCACGATCAGGGCGCGCTGGTGTGGGACGAGGTGATCGGAATGTGGATCACCCTGTTCGCCGCACCCGCGCCGTGGTGGTGGTGGATGCCGGTGGGCTTTGGCTTGTTCCGGCTGTTCGACATCTGGAAGCCGTGGCCGGTACGCCTGGCCGACCGACGCGTGCACGGCGGCTTCGGCGTGATGCTGGATGACGTGGTGGCGGGCGTTTACGCGCTGATCGTGCTGCAACTCATCGCGTGGCTCTTGCGGTACGCGGCTGCATGAGTGCCGGCGTCAACCGACGCCGACGGTTTCGCGCTCGATGTCCCCGAAGCGTTTCCAGCGATTGACGATGGTGCAGAACAGCGCCGCGGTGCGTTCGGCGTCGTACACGGCCGAGTGCGCGTAGTCGGCGTTCCATTCGTAACCCGCGGCCTGCACCGCGCGCGACAACACGGTTTGCCCGAAGGCAAGCCCGGCCAGTGTCACGGTGTCGAAGCACGAGAACGGATGGAAGGGGTTGCGCTTGTGGCCGGTGCGCTGGACCGCGGCGTTGAGGAAGCCCAGGTCGAAGGCGGCGTTGTGACCGACCAGGATCGCGCGCTGACAGCCGCTGGCCTTGATGGCTTCGCGCACCGGCTTGAAGATCAGGTCCAGCGCCACGCGTTCGGGCACGGCGCCGCGCAGCGGCTGGTCGGGATCGATGCCGGTGACTTCCAGTGATTTCGGGTCGATGTGCGAACCCGGAAACGCCTCGACGTGCGTGGAGACGACGGGTTCCGGCGTCAGCATGCCGTCGCCGTCCATGCTCACCATCACCGCCGCGATCTCCAGCAGGGCATCGTGCTGCGAATCGAAGCCACCGGTTTCGACGTCGACCACCACCGGCAGGAATCCGCGGAACCGGGTGCACATGCGTTCCGCGTAGGCTTCGATCTGTTTGTGCATCCGGTCAGGATATCAGCCCGCGCAGCACGCAAAAAAGCGGCGCACCGAAGGCCGCCGCCGTGTCCTGCGTGGTACCTCGCGTCACAACGAAGCCGCGCTCGGGTCGTGCGCGCTCGGCGCGCTGCAGCTCGTCGTTGTTGAGCGAACCGCTGTTGTCGGCGTCGGCCTGCCTGAAGAGCCGCGGCCAGGATCAACCCGGCGTCTTGTGCTTGTAGGCGCACAGATCGCGGATCGGGCAGACCGGGCATTTCGGCTTGCGCGCGATGCATATGTAGCGGCCGTGCAGGATCAGCCAATGGTGCGCGCCGAGCTTGTACTCATCCGGCACCACCTTCACCAGTTTGTCCTCGACCGCGCGCACCGTCTTGCCGCGCGCGAGACCGGTGCGGTTGCAGACGCGGAAGATGTGGGTGTCGACCGCGATGGTGGTTTCGCCGAATACCGTGTTCAGGATCACGTTGGCGGTCTTGCGACCGACGCCGGGCAGCGCTTCCAGCTCTTCCCGCGTGCGCGGCACCTTGCCGCCGTGACGTTCCAGGAGTAACGCACAGGTGGCGATGATGTTTTTTGCCTTGGCGTTGTAGAGCCCGATGGTCGAGATGTATTTCTTGAGGCCGTCCTCCCCGAGCGCAAGGATCTTTTCCGGCGTGTTGGCGACCGGGAACAGGCGCTTCGTGGCTTTGTTGACGCCGACGTCGGTCGCCTGCGCCGACAGTATCACCGCGACCAGCAATTCGAACGGCGTGTCGTAGTGCAGTTCGGTGGTCGGGTTGGAATCGAGATCGCGCAGACGGCGAAAAAGTTCGGCGACGTCTTCGCGCTTCATGGACGATTCCCGCGCCGCCTGGCTTTTCCGCGCGCAATGGCCGCCAAGACTTCGGCGTGGCTGATCGTTTGCGCAGGAAGCGTGGTGTGCGACGGAACTTCGCGCCGACGTGCGGCGCGTTCCGAACGTTCACCCGCAAGCCGCGTGTTGCGTGCTTCGAAACGCCTGCGTGCCTCGTCCGCTCTCGCGCGCTCAGCCAACTCGGACCTGGCCCAGCGGAACCAGTCCAGCAGCGGGATGTGCGAAGGGCAAACTTCGACGCAACGATTGCATTCGCTGCAGGCGTCGAGGCGCGCGGCGCGGGCCGAGGCGAAGTCATCCCGCACCAGCGCGAAAAACAGCGCTTCCGGATTCAATGCATCCGGGCACGCGCGCGCGCAGTCGCCGCAATGGCTGCAGGGTTGCTGCATGGAAGGATCATTCGACATGCCTGCGCAATTCCAGCACGTCAATCGTGGGCGGGCAATCGAAACGCAGCGGGACGCCGGTGACGCCGATGCCTGGCGTCACGAACAGTTTGCCGGTGGGCGTTTCGTAATAACCGTTGACGTAAGGTTCGTCGCGCATCAGCAGGAACATCGCGTTCGTCAGCCACGGGAGATACACCTGCCCGCCGTGGGTATGGCCGGCCATTGCGAGCGCGAAATCCACGCCGCGCAATGCGCGCAGGCTGTGCGGCTGATGCATCAGCACCAGCAACGGTTTGTCGTGCGGCAA
>JAICIW010000185.1 GCA_025928735.1 Rhodanobacteraceae bacterium
ATTCAACAGTCCCGACAGCAACATTTATCATTTGACAGGCGATACTTCGCTGCAGCGGCTGGACCAGTTGCTGCGCGCGGATTCGCTCACCTACAACGCCGACACCACCGCCTACGACGCCGAAGGCCACATCCGCTACCAAGAGCGCGGCATGCTGTTTTCGGCCGACAGCATGAAGGGCACCACGACCCCCGAATACGGCGTCGCCGACAACGTGCAGTACCAGCTGCTGACCTCGCGCGGCAATGGCGTCGCCAGCCAGGCCATCATGCTGGATCAGGATCGCGACAAGCTGCACGACGTCACCTATTCCACCTGCGATCTCCACAACCGCGTGTGGGAGATCGACGCGAAAACCCTGACGATGGATCGCAACGAGGGCCTCGGCCGCGCCCACAACGTGACCATGCGCGTGAAGGGCGTACCGTTCCTGTGGCTGCCGTACATGCGCTTCCCGATCGACAACCGCCGCCAGACCGGTTTCCTGTACCCGTCGTTCGGCAAGCGCAGCCGCGCCGGATTCTTCGTGTCGATTCCGTTCTACTGGAACATCGCGCCGAACTACGACGCCACCTTCACCCCCGTGTGGTACGCCGATCGCGGCGGCATGCTGGACAGCCAGTTTCGCTGGCTCACGGGCACCAGCAATGGTGCGATCGATTTCAGCTACATGCCCGATGACAAGGTCATCGATCGCAACCGCTGGTACCTAACGCTAGGCAACCAGACGCGACTGCCGTGGGACCTGTACTGGAACACATCCATCCGACGGGCCAGCGACAAGGGATGGTTCCAGGATTTCGGTGAAAACCTGACGGGTTCCACCGTGACGTTGCTGAGTTCGTCCTCCTACGTCACCGGCTCGGGCGACTGGTGGAACGGCGGCATCGGCGCCGACTGGTATCAGATCGTCACGCCGGGGATCTCCGACAGGGCCGCCCCCTACCGGCGGATGCCCCGACTGTTCTTCAATGCCAACCGCCCGATCGGCGGACCGGGCGGCCCCGAATGGGGCATCAATACCGAAGCGGTGCGCTTCGTGAAACCCGAAGCCATCGGCGGCGACCGTTTCGACTTCTACCCCTATGTCGCATGGCCGCTGCAGGGCGCGGCGTGGTTCCTGCGCCCGGAAGTCGGCGTGCGCTACACCGCCTACAACCTGCCGCAACCGGTGGCGGGCAGCAACACGGCCCACCCCACGCGCACCACGCCGATTTTCGACGTGGACGCGGGGCTGGTCTTCGAACGCGACGTGCACCTGTTCGGCAGCGACTACACCCAGACGCTGGAGCCGCGCGTGTATTACCTGCGCGTGCCTTACCGCAACCAGAACGATCTGCCGTTGTTCGATACCCAGCCGCTGACGTTCGATTTCTGGCAGCTGTTCACCACCAACAGCTTCAGCGGTGCCGACCGCCAGATGAACGCCAATGACCTGTCGCTGGCGCTGACCACGCGTTTCCTGGACGAGAACGGCGTGGAGAAACTGTCCGCGAGCATCGGCCAGATCCGCTATTTCGATCCGCAGAGGGTGACGTTGTATCCGGGCGGCAAGATGGTGGATTACTCCGGTTCCAACTACGTCGCCAATCTCACCATCGCGCTGAACGACAACTGGCGGCTGACGACATCGCAGCAGTGGAACCCGAACACCGACGAAACGGATGTTTCGACCGTCGGCCTGCAACGCCGGCTGTGGGGCGACGGCATCGTCAACCTCGATTACCGCTATCGACGCGACTTGCTGGAACAGGCCAGCATGACCGCGGAAGTGCCGGTGGGCGCGGCCTGGAAGCTGGTCGGCGGCTATACCTATTCGCTGCGCGACAAGCAGGCGATCGATGCCTTCGCCGGCATCGAATGGGACAGTTGCTGCACCGCGATCCGCATCCTGAGCCGCCATTACGTATACGACTTCAAGGGCGATTCCAACAACGCCATCATGTTCGAGATCCAGTTCAAGGGCGTGGGCGCGTACGGCCAGAAAGCCGGCACGTTCCTGCAAAATGCTATCCTTGGCTATCAATAATCGTGCGATCGTCCGTAATCGCTGCGCTTGGACAGGTCCGATACAAGCGTATTCCAGGTCGCGGGCATCGGAACGACGGTCCTCGGCCCGACTTTCCGCAGTAGCTGCTCCGACCCATCTGTCTCTGGCACCACCCAACTTTCGGCAGCCGGCGTTGTCGAACCCGCAGCCTCCCGGAATCCTCCTCCGGCCCGCCCTTACCGGTCATACACGACGAACATGAAATCATTGCCTCTCGCCAGCCTGGTCCTGACGCTCGCCGCTGCGGGCTTCGCCTTGCCCGCCGCCGCGCAACTGCTCAGCCCGACTGCGCCGCCGCCGACCAGCGCGCAACCATCCTCACTGCTCTCACCCAATGCCGACAGCTCGAATCAGGTCCAGCCGCTGGACCGGATCGTCGCGGTGGTGAACGACGGCGTGATCCTGCAGAGCCAGCTCAACCAGATGATGGGCACGGTGGCCCAGCAAATCACCGGCTCCGGTGGCAAGCTGCCACCGCAGAACGTGTTGGAAAAACAGGTGCTGCAGCACCTGATCGTCAACCAGTTGCTGGTACAGAAGGCGCAAGAAAACGGCGTGCGCGTGTCCGATGACCAAGTCGACGCTGCGGTGGCCAACATCGCGCAGCAGAACAAGATGAGCGTGCCGCAAATGCAGGCGGCGATGCAGCAGGAAGGCGTGGACTATGCCGCGTTCCGCCAGCAGTTGCGCAACCAGTTGCTGGTCCGCGCCGTGCAACAACAGGTGACGCAGCAATCCGCGCAGGTTTCCGATGCGGAAATCAACAATCTGATCGCCAGCCCGGCGTTCAAGCAGGGCGAGGTGCATCTCGCGCGGATCCTGGTCGGCCTGCCCGAGGGCGCCGACGCCAACCAGATCGCCGCCGCGCAGGCCAAGGCCGACAAGATCGAGGGCGAACTGAAGAAGGGCGAGAGTTTCGCGGCGCTGGCGGTCAGCAATTCCAGCGCGCCCGAAGCGCTGACTGGTGGCGATCTCGGCTGGCGGCGCGTGGACGAACTCCCGCAGGCCGTGCAGCAGATCGTCAATTCGCTTCAGCCGGGCGAAAGCACCCAGCCGCTCCGTGACGCCTCTGGCTTCACGATCCTGAAACTGGAGGGCAAGCGCACGCCCGACACGCAGCAGATCGTCACCGAGTACCACGCGCAACATTTGATGATCAAGCCGACCGCCGTGCTGACGCAGCAAGGTGCGAAGGACAAGATCGAGAAGCTGTACCACGAGATCGTGGACGGCCACGCCGATTTCGCGGCGCTCGCCAAGAAGAATTCCGACGACCCGACCACCGCGAACGCAGGCGGCGACATGGGCTGGTTCATGCAGGGCGACTGGGGCGGCGAAGTCGGCAAGCTGCTTGTCGGCATGCAACCCGGCCAGGTCACGCAGCCGTTCGAGAGTCCCGACGGTTCCTGGCACATCGTCAAGCTGCTCGGCACGCGCCAGGCCGACAAGACCAAGGATCTGGAACGCGAACAGGCGCGCCAGGCCATTGCCGCGCGCAAGGGCCAGCAGGCGTTCGAACAGTTCGTGCGCGACATCGAATCGTCGGCGTACATCAGCATCCGGGTTCCCGAGCTGGCCGACGCATCGTCCGCCACCAGCAACGACGCGCAATGACGCCCGAGCCGGCCCCGGCCGGCTCGCACCGGCCCACGCATCTTCCGCGTTTGGCGATCACCGGCGGCGAACCTGCCGGTGTCGGTCCAGAACTCGTTGCGCGACTGGCAGCAACACCGATTGCCGCCGACCTCATCGCGATCAGCGATGCCGGCCTGCTGGAACGCGCCGCACACCGCTGCGGCATCGCACTGAAACTGGAACCGTACGGTGGCCAGCCGCGCACGCTGCGGGCTGCCGGCAGCCTGCGCGTGCTGGATGTACCGTTGCGCGCCGAGGAAACGTCCGGCCGACTCGATCCGCGCAATGCGTTCCACGTGTTGAATACGCTGGCGCAGGCGGCCGATGGCTGCCTCGGCGGCGAGTTCGACGCGGTGGTTACGGCACCGGTGCAGAAATCGGTGATCAACGACGCCGGCGAAGCGTTTTCCGGCCACACCGAATTTTTCGCGCAGCGCGCCGGCAGCGACGTGGTGATGATGCTGGCTTCGCCCGAGTTGCGCGTGGCTCTGGCCACGACGCATATGCCACTCGCCAAGGTTCCGGCAGCCATCACGCACGAATCGCTGATCCTCTCGCTGCGCATCGTGCACGCGGAACTGATCGCGAAATTCGGCATCGCCACGCCGCGCATCGCGGTGCTGGGCCTGAATCCCCACGCGGGCGAAGGCGGACACTTGGGGCGCGAGGAAATCGAGACGATCATTCCCGCGCTCGATGCGTTGCGCGATGAAGGCATGCAACTGGTGGGACCGCTGCCCGCCGACACTGCCTTCGTTCCCGCCATGCGCGCGCGCTACGACGCGGTGCTGGCGATGTATCACGACCAGGCGTTGCCGGTGCTGAAATCCGAAGCCTTCGACCGCACCGTCAACATCACGCTCGGATTGCCGTTCATCCGCACCTCGGTCGACCACGGCACCGCACTGGACATTGCCGGCACCGGCCGCGCCGATCCGGCCAGCATGTTCGCGGCAGTCGATATGGCCGTACGCTTGAGTTCGCTCTCGCGCCCGCAATGAGAACCGAAGCGGGGGTGGGAGTGCATTTTGACAAAACCGCCGGAGACTCGGCGCGCCGGTGCCCGAAAATGCACTCCGACCCCGACTCTCTCACGGCATGACGACTCGTCCCAAGAAACATTTCGGTCAGCACTTCCTGCACGAACGCGGCGTGATCGAACGCATCGTTGCGGCCATCGCGCCGCAGCCGGGCGAGCGCATCGTCGAGATCGGCCCGGGCGAAGGTGCCCTCACGTTGCCGCTGCTGCGCGTGGCTGGTCGCATGACCGCAATCGAACTCGACACCGACCTGGTCGAACCGCTGCGGGCAAGCGCCGCCGGAGTCGGTGAACTCGACATCATCCGCGCCGACGTGCTGAAGGTGGACCTCACGGCGCTCGCGAACGGCGGCAAGCTGCGCCTCGCCGGCAACCTGCCCTATTACGTGTCCAGCCCGATCCTGTTCCATTGCCTCGCCCATGCCGCGGCGATCACCGACATGCATTTCATGCTGCAGAAGGAAGTCGTCGACCGCATGGCGGCCGAACCGGGCAGCAAGGTTTACGGACGGCTGTCGGTGATGCTGCAGCTCGCCTGCAAGGTCGAGCCGCTCCTGCGCGTTGCGCCGGGCGCATTCCGGCCGCCGCCGAAAGTGGAATCGGCCGTGGTCCGGCTGGTGCCCC
>JAICIW010000332.1 GCA_025928735.1 Rhodanobacteraceae bacterium
ACCTGCTCGGCAATATCCAGTTGCACGGCCAGGCTGTCGGTCACCGTGCGATCGTACGTCTGCGACCACAGCTGGGTACCATCGGATGCGCGGATCAGTTGCGCGGTGACGCGCGCCCGCTCGCCTTCGCGGCGCACGCTGCCTTCCAGCAGGTTGGCCACGCCCAGCCGCGCGCCGATGGTGCGCGAATCCATGTCCTTGCCCTTGAACTGGAACGACGATGTGCGCCCGATCACGCGTAGACCATCAATGCGCGCCAGCGAGTTGAGGATTTCCTCGGACAGGCCATCGGAGAAGTACACGTTGTCCTTGTTGTCGGACAGGTTCTCGAACGGCAGCACGGCGATGGATTTGGCGGGGATGGCCGGGCCGGATGACGCGTCGCCGCCTGCAGATGCAGCAGCGGCCACCCTCTGCATGGCGGGCGCAGCGTGCGCGGTGGAGTTTGCCGTTACGTCACGGTGTGCCGCCGCGCCCGCAAACTTCCACAGCAATCCGCCGCCGATCGCCAACACCAGCGCGATCAGCAGCAACTCCGCGCCCGAGGCGCGCAGCTGCCCTTTCTCGCCGTGGTACCAGGCGACCACCAGCATCACCGCGAAGCCCACCGCCAGCGCAAGGATGATGACCCGTTCGAATTCAGCCGGCCAATCGAAGCGCGACACCACCACGTCCAACACCTGGATCAACGCAAACGATGCTGCGATGTACGCCAGTGCCCATTGCACCAGTTTGCGATGTTTCAGACGCGCGAAGAACCCGGCAGCGGTTTCGTTCACGGCAGTGCCTTCGTATCGGTGGTCGCCGGCAGGCCTGTTTTTTTCGCGAACGCGGCGGAGCGCGGATCGCTCTGGCAACCCATGATGAAAAAATCGAAGGGCCGTGCCGCCGCCAATGCCGCCACCCCGCGCGACACGTTGCGCCGTTGCAGTTGCCGCCAGAACCCCCGAGTTGCCATACGGGTACGCCCGAATGCGGAAGCGCGTCGTCCCTGCCCGTTCCGTGGCGGCATTCTGGCACGACATGCGGCGCGCCAGTACGTCGGCGCATCCGGAACGCGGGTCAGCCCCGACCAGCAGCGTCGCGACCAGCCAATCGATCATGCACCAGAGCGCGGAGGCTGTCGCTGCAACTGTCGGCATTGTCCAGGAACCATTTGGCCCAGCTCTCCTGGGCCAGCCAGCGCGTCAGTGTGCGCTCGTAGATGTCCCACATCTCGCGATCAAGCGTGCCACTGCGGAACTGGTAGTAAAGGTTGTCCCAATGCCTGAATACGGTCAGCATCACCGCATCGAAGCGCATCCGCTCGGCAGGCATCAACGCGTCGGGCTGCGCGTGCGCACGATGCAGGAACTCCGCGAATTCGGGACTTCCGGTCATGGGCGACAACAACGCCAGCGAATTGGAGGTCACCGCGTTGTAGGTGGTTGCCATCAGCGCCCGCGTGTTGTGCCGAAGCTGCACGCTGGCGTAGATCAGCGAAACCACCACGGCGAGGCTGCTGACGATCGCCGCGGCCTGCGTCAGGTCTTGCAGGTTCATGCCGCCTCCCCGCTCACATCGATGCCCGCGCCCAATGCTGCCCGATAAACGGAGGCAAAAAAAGGGCCGCAGACGCGGCCCTTTTCATGATTGGCGAACTGCCGTCAATGCTGCCCGGCGGGATGGCTGGACGGCGCCGGTGCGACACCCGGCGCGGTGGCCGGTTTGCCGCCGCCCATTCCGGTACTGCTGTCGCGCGGGTGCCAATCGCGCGGTGGGCCGGGTTCGCGGCCTTCCATGATCGCGGCGATCTGTTCCCGGTCGATGGTTTCGTACTGCAGCAGCGCCGCGGCCATCGCGTGCAGCTTCTCGATGTCGTTGTTGAGGATCTGGCGGGCGCGGTTGTAGGCCGTGTCGATGACTTCGCGCACCGCGACGTCGATCTTGCGCGCTGTCTCGTCCGAAACATTTTTGTGTTGGGAGACCGACCGGCCAAGGAATACTTCCTCCTCTTCCTCGGCATAGGTCATCGGCCCGAGTGCGGCAGACAGCCCGTACTTGGTGACCATGTCGCGCGCCAGCGCGGTCGCGCGCTGGATGTCGTTGGACGCACCGGTGGTGACCTTCTCGCTGCCGAAGATCAGCTCCTCGGCGACACGGCCACCGAACAGGCTGGCAAGCTTGCTTTCCAGCGACAGCTTGCTGTGGCTGTAGCGGTCCTGCTCGGGCAGGAACATCGTGACGCCCAGCGCACGGCCGCGCGGGATGATGGTGACTTTGTGCACCGGATCGTGGTCGGGCACCGACAGGCCCACGATGGCATGGCCCGATTCGTGGTACGCGGTGAGCTTCTTCTCTTCCTCGCTCATGATCATGGAGCGCCGCTCGGCGCCCATCATGATCTTGTCCTTGGCGCGCTCGAAGAAATCCATGCGCACGTCGCGGGCGTTCTCGCGTGCCGCGAACAACGCGGCCTCGTTCACCAGGTTGGCGAGATCGGCGCCTGAGAAACCCGGCGTGCCGCGCGCGATGGTGAGCGGATCGACGTCGGTGCCGACCGGCACCTTGCGCATGTGGACTTTCAGGATCTGCTCGCGGCCCTTGAGGTCGGGCAGCGGCACCACGACCTGGCGATCGAAGCGACCCGGACGCAGCAACGCGGGATCGAGCACGTCCGGACGGTTGGTGGCCGCGATCACGATTACGCCCTCGCTGCCCTCGAAGCCGTCCATCTCGACCAGCAACTGGTTGAGCGTCTGCTCGCGCTCGTCATGCCCACCGCCGAGACCGGCGCCGCGATGGCGGCCGACCGCATCGATTTCGTCGATGAAGATGATGCACGGCGCGTGCTTCTTGGCCTGCTCGAACATGTCGCGCACGCGCGCGGCACCGACACCGACGAACATTTCGACGAAGTCGGAACCGGAGATCGAGAAGAACGGCA
>JAICIW010000347.1 GCA_025928735.1 Rhodanobacteraceae bacterium
AACACGTCCAGCCCGCTCTTGCCGGGCATCCGCATGTCCAGCAATACGACGTCCGGATTGATTTTCGGAATCACTTCCAGCGCGGAGCCGCCGTCCTGGCACTCGGCCACCACCTGGATTTCCGGCGAAAGTTCCAGCAGCGAACGGATGCCCTGCCGCACCAGCGTCTGGTCGTCCACGAGACACACGGAAATCATTCAATCCTCTCCCCGAAGCTCCACTTGCCAAAATCCGACAACAAAAAAAATCGAAGAACCCTCGCGCGCGAAGGCAGACGGCTACCCGATGTTTTCACACAGCCCGTTCCATGGGCAACGACGCTTCCAGCGCGAATCCCCGATCGCGATCGGTCTGGATCGCCAAATGCCCGCCTACTTCGGCCAGACGCTCGCGCATGCCCATGAGGCCATTGCCCGGAATCACTTCGCCCGCGCCGCGGCCGTCGTCGTGCGCCTTCAGCACCAGCATACCGCCTGCGCCTTCCTCGAAGCGCAGCCACAGGTGACGCGCGCGCGCATGCCGCACCGCATTGGTGATGATCTCCTGCGTGCAGCGCAGCAGCACTTGCGCGCGGCGCGAATCGCCCACCGCGAAGCGCGGTGGCAATTCCAGATGCACGGTGAGACCGGGTACGCCTTCGGTCAGGTCGCGCAGCGCATCGGTGAGCTGGATGCCTTCATCGTCGCGCAATTCACTGACGACTTCGCGCACGTCGGCCAGCAATTGCTTGGCGGTGGTGCGCGCGCGCGCGACGTGGGCGGAAGCGTCCTCGTTCACCACGAGATGCCCGGCTACTTCCAGATTCAGGCTGAGCGCGGTGAGGTGATGGCCGACCAGATCGTGCAATTCCCGCGCGATGCGCATGCGTTCCGAGATGCGGCTGGATTCAGCCAGCAGCGCGCGGGTCGCGCGCAACTCCGAGTTGAGCCGGCGCTGGTCCTCGCGCGCGTCCACCTGCTGGCGGGCCACCTCGGACGCAATGAACACGATCACGGAAGACCCGAGATACAGCCCTGACTGGATGACCGCGAAGCCCAGCGTGACGTGCGGAAACATGGCGTAGACGGGAATGATCGCGGCGTACTGCAGGACCAGCCACACGATCGCCACCGGCAACGGCAGCAGCCACGGCAGCACCAGCGTCGCCACCGCCAGCAACAGTGCGCCCAGGCCACTTACGCTGAACCAGTTGATCGCAATCGCCGTGGCGGTCAGCACCAGCAACCCGACCAGCTTCATGCTCCAGTGCCGGCGCGATGCCAGGTTGCGGGTCAGCAGCCAGTACACCACGCCGAACACGACATAGCTGGCGGCCCACATCAGCAGGACGTTGTGGCTCTCGGCATGCAGGGCGCGGGTGGCGTGGATCGCGGTACGCTCGGCGCCGGTTTCGATCCAGTTGCGCCGAACCAGCGGCACGCCCGCGCTCGCGTACGTGATCAGGCCTGCATAACGCAGCAGGGAAATCGGGCTGAAGGACGAGCGCCGCATCGCGCCGATCATAACCGAGCCGGAGCCCCGCGGCGCCCCGCCAGGGCACGTTTTGGACGGCAACCTGCAACCACGCGCGGCGGGCATGCGATAATGAGCGGCCACCAGCCGTAACCGATCCCGATCTGCACCCTGGAAATCCCTGAACGATGACGTCGACGCCCCACCTGACCCTTCGCGATGTCCGCGCGAGCGATCTCGCCGCCGTGATGGGTCTCAACAACACCGCGGGCGCCTCCATCCTGCCCATGGACGGCGCACAGCTCGATCGCCTGTACCGGAATGCCGACTACTTTCGCGTGGCGGAGGTGGACGGCCATCTCGCCGGGTTTCTGGTCGCGCTGCGCGATTCGACCCCGCACGTCAGCTCCAACTTCCAGTGGTTTCGCCAGCACTGCGAGGAGTTCGTGTACATCGATCGCGTGGTGATCGGCGACCTGCACCGTGGTCACGGCCTGGGACGCCTGTTCTACAGTGACGTGCAAAGCTACGCCGAGGTGCGTTCGCCCCACCTTGCCTGCGAAGTGTTCCTGGAGCCGCGTGACGACGTGTCGCTGTTGTTCCACGGCGTGTTCGGCTTCAGCGAGGCCGGGCAGCAACTGATGCCGGAATCCGGCCGCCGCGTCAGCCTGTTGCTGAAGAAACTCGACTGCTATCCGTTCGTGCGCGACACCTACGCCGACGGCCTGCCCGACGTGCCATGGCTGGCACAGCGCACGCTGCCGGCCGGCGAGTCGCAGTTGCGCGCGGCGAGCCAGGCATGAGTGCACGACCCGTGGCGGCATCCGCCGAAGTCCTGGAAGCCTCCGACCTGCGTTTCGGCCAGGTCGGCATCGCCAACGTCCGCGTGCGCAACCCCGATCCCGAAGCGCTGCGCGCATCGCTGGAAGTACGCGTGCGCGAAGCGCCGTCACTGTTCGAGCGCGCGCCGGTGGTGGTGGACCTTTCCTTCCTGTCCCCGCAACCTGCCGACGCCGAAGTCGCGGCACTGCTCGATGCGGTGCGCACCGCCGGCATGCTGCCGGTGGGCCTGGCCTACGGCGACAGCGCCACCGAAGAATTGTCGCGGCGCCTGGGACTGCCGCTGATCGCGAAATTCCGCGCCGCCTATGAACCGCAGGCGCCGCGCGACGCTCCTGCCGGCGAAAAGACGAACGCACCCGCCGCGCCCGAACCCGCGATCCCGGCCGCTTCGTCCGGCACGGCACCGACCATCGCGCT
>JAICIW010000171.1 GCA_025928735.1 Rhodanobacteraceae bacterium
GCCGTTCGGCTGATGCAGCAGCGTCGTGCCGACCTGGGTCGCAAGCTTGCCTGCCACCACCGACATCGGCGTCAACAGCGGCAGCGAACCATCGACTTCCTGCACGCTCTCGAACGCCACGCCGGTCAGGCCGATCTTCAACAACGCCTTGGTGAGCTTGGGATCGGGCGCAAGATGCAGGTAGCAGAACAACAGGTGGCGCTTTTCCAGAAGCTTCAGGTCGCCCTCGATCGGCTCCTTCACCTTGACGATCATTTCGGCCTTGCCATACAGCGCGGCAGCGTCCTTGGCGATCTTCACGCCAACCTTCGTGTAGCGCTCATTGGCGAAACCGCTCTTCTCGCCCGCGCCGGATTGCAGATAGACCTCGTGCCCGTGGCGGATCAGGTCCGCGCAGGCATCGGGAACGAGGGCAACGCGGCCCTCGAGGGTCTTGGTTTCGGAAGGAACGCCAATACGCATGGAAATCATCCTCGTGCGAAAATCACAACCGTCGCGTGCTTGAAATACCGCGGCAAACTCCCCATGCTGCACGACTCGTCACGGCGTGGACCCGAAACCCGGCGCGCGACGCACCTGGTCACGGATGCAACTGCCGTCGGGATTTGCCGCATTGAATGTCGCATGGCGGCGGACGAGGGGAAGTTCCTGCGGACCTTGAATCAACCCGAGAATTATACATGAGCACCCCCAGACACAGTCGCCTTTTGATCCTCGGTTCCGGTCCTGCGGGCTACACCGCGGCCGTTTACGCGGCCAGGGCGAACCTGCAACCGATGTTGATCACGGGCCTCGCCCAGGGCGGCCAATTGACCACCACCACCGAGGTCGACAACTGGCCGGGCGACGCACAGGGCGTGCAGGGTCCGGAACTGATGCAGCGCATGGCCGAGCACGCCGAGCGCTTCAACACCACCATCGTGTTCGATCACATCCACACCGTCGATCTGAAGCAGCGCCCGTTCAAATTGAAGGGCGACAGCGGCGAATACAGTTGCGATGCGCTGATCATCGCCACCGGTGCGGACGCCAAGTATCTCGGTATCGCTTCCGAAACCACTTTCAAGGGCAAGGGCGTGTCGGCGTGCGCAACGTGCGACGGCTTCTTCTTCCGCAACCAGGATGTCGCCGTGATCGGCGGCGGCAACACCGCGGTCGAGGAAGCGCTTTACCTCGCCAACATCGGCCGCAAGGTCACGCTGGTGCACCGACGTGACAAGCTGCGTGCGGAAAAAATCCTGCAGGACAAGTTGTTCGAGAAAGCCAACGCCGGCAAGGTCGAACTGGTGTGGAACCACACCGTCGACGAGGTGCTGGGCGACGACACCGGCGTCACCGGATTGCGCCTCGTCAGCACCGCCGATGGCAGCAAGCGCAACATCGCGGTCACCGGCATGTTCGTCGCGATCGGCCATACGCCCAACACCGGCGTGTTCGAAGGCCAGCTCGACATGCGCAACGGCTACATCCAGATCAACAGTGGACTGGAAGGCAACGCCACGGCCACCTCGGTGCGCGGCGTGTTTGCAGCCGGTGACGTCGCCGACCATGTCTACCGGCAGGCGGTCACCTCCGCCGGCTTCGGCTGCATGGCGGCACTCGATGCCGAGAAGTTCCTGGATTCGATCGGGTTGACCGGCTGACGCGATCCGCGGCAACGGCTCAGCCTTCCAGCGCGTACAACTCCCACCGGCCGGCGACGCCATCCAGTTGATGCGCGCCCACGCTGCGCAGCTCGATGCCCGAGCCGGCGACCAGATCGCGCACCGCGGGCGTGACGAGAATCTCGCCGGGCTGCGTGGCATGCAACACGCCCGCGCCCACCTCCACCGCCTCGCCTGCCAGCGTGTCGCCGACGCGCTGGCATTCGCCGATGTGCAAGCCCACGCGGATTTCCAGACGAAGCTGATCGCGCGCGGCCTGGCGAACCGCCGATGCGAAACGCAGCGCCCGCGCCGGCCCGTCGAAGTTCACGAGGAATCCGGCGCCTCCGTCGAGCATCTCCCGACCCCGGAATCGCGTCAGTTCCTCGTGCACGAGTGCGCGGAATGAATCCTGCGTTTCATGCCAGCGCCGGCCGCCCAGCGTCGCCGCGGCCAGTTGCGAATCCGCCACGCGCATCCTGAGCACCGTGGCCAGCGCGCGTTCGCCACTGTCCGCCGGACGCAGGTTGGCCAGAAACGATTCGACCAGCTTCAGCGGCTGCTCGTCGCCGGGAAGCAGCACGTCCATGTCGCCGCCCGGCAGCAATTCGAGGCACGACCCCGCGATGTGTTCGGCAAGATAGAACGCGTGCGCCGGCGGTATCACCGCAAATTCGCGCCGATGCAGGATCAGCGTGGGCACGCGGATCGACGACAGCACCGCACGCGCATCGAAATTGATGATGTAGCGGAATTCCGCACCGGCGCGGCGCGGCGAATAGGCCACGCGCTGCATGCGCGTCACCCAGCGCACGTACTGCGGATCTCCCGCCAGCGTCGGGCGCGTGGTCGCGACCATTTGCGCGGTTCCCCAGGTTTGATCCCAGGCTTGCGACAGCCGGTCGGAACGTTCATGGTTCTCGCCACAGGGATAACCCGGCGCCACGCGAAAGCGCGCACTGGTATTGCAAAGCATCAGCGCCCGCACGCGCCGCGGATGACTGCTGGCGAACAGCAGCGCAGCCGCGGCGGCATCCCGTTCGGCCAGCAACGCGGCACTGGTGATGCCGACGTGATCGAACACCGCGAGCATGTCTTCGATCCAGTCCTCCCACGTCGGCGGCAGATCGGCCGGCAGCGGGTCGGAGATGCCGCTGCCGCGGCGATCGAACACGATCAGGCGACTGAAGCCTGCGAGGCGCTGCAGCAACGCAGCGTTGGCGGGATAGTCCCACAGCATTTCGATGCTGCGACTCATCGGGTTGATGAGCATCAGGTCGAGCGGCCCCTCGCCCAGCACCCGATACGCGATGTCGCCGCGCGGCGTCCTTGCGTATTGGATCGGTGGAGCTTGCATGCTCATTCTTTACGGACATGCCGGCAACACGGGGCGCCCATTGTACGCGCGCAGCGGGCCGGAACAGGCACGCCGAATGTCCGGTGGGCCGACAAGCGGGCCGCCGTGGAAGCTGGCCTACAATGCAACCATGCTGACGCTGCGCACCCACGAAACCATCGACGACATCGATGCCACCGCGTGGGACGCGCTGGCTGCAGACGACAATCCCTTCGTCAGTCACGCGTTTCTGGCCGGACTGGAGCGCCACGGCTGCATCCGTTCCGCGTTCGGCTGGCGCGCGCAACACCTGACGCTCCACGACGACGACGCCTTGGTCGGCGCCGCGCCGCTGTACGTCAAGGGCAACTCGCACGGCGAGTACGTGTTCGACTGGGCGTGGGCCGATGGATGGGAGCGCGCGGGCGGCGACTACTATCCCAAGTTCCTGTGCGCGGTGCCCTACTCGCCCGTGACCGGACCGCGCCTGTTGTGCGGTACCGGTACCGATGCCCACCAATACCGCTCCATTCTCGTCAAGGCCTTGCGCGAAATCACCGAGCAGACCGGACTGTCGTCGCTGCACGTCAACTTCTTGCGCGAGAGCGAGATCGACGCATTCGACGACGCGTGGTTGTCACGTTCGGATTGGCAATTCCAGTGGCACAACGTGGACGGCTGGCGTGATTTCCAGGATTTTCTCCGCGCGCTCACCCACAAGCGCCGCAACGCGATCCGCCGCGAACGTGCGCAAGTGGTGGACGCCGGCATCGAATGCGAATTCCGCGACGGTGGCACGCTCGACGACGCCGAGTGGCGCAGCATGCATCATCTCTACACCCACACCTTCGACGAGAAAGGCAACACACCGACCCTCACGCTGGCGTTCTTCCGTCACCTCGGTGCCGCGTTCCCCACCCATTCGCATGTCGCCTTTGCGCGGCGGGACCGCGAGATCATCGCGGGCGCGCTGTTCCTCTCCAGCAGCGACACGTTGTACGGGCGCTATTGGGGCGCACGCGAGCAGATTCCGGGATTGCACTTCGAACTTTGCTATTACCAGGGCATCGATCACTGCCTGCGCCGTGGCCTCATACGCTTCGAGCCGGGTGCGCAGGGTCTGCACAAACTTGCACGGGGATTCCTTCCAACCCGCACGCACTCGCGTCACTACATCGCGAACACCGAATTCCGTGCCATTATCCGCGCCTCGTTGCAACGCGAGATGGCACTCCTGGAAGCGCGCGGCAACGAGCTCCTGGCGCACTCGCCATTCGCCGAGCGCGATGCCCCGCGCCCATGAGGATCCAGTCGCTCGACGCACTTCCGCCGGGCGTCTTTCCCGATCCCGAACACGCGCTGGCCGACCCCAATGGATTGCTGGCGTTCGGCGGCGACCTGTCGCCGCAACGCCTCGTCGCCGCCTACGCACGTGGCGTCTTCCCCTGGTACTCGGAAGGCGATCCGTTGTTGTGGTGGTCGCCCGATCCGCGCTGCGTGTTCGCAACCGATGACGTACACGTCTCGCACAGCCTCGCGAAATTCCTGCGCCACTGCGATTGGCAATGGAGCATGAACCGCGCGTTCGACGACGTGATGCGGGCATGCGCGGCACCGCGCGCGGATCGCGGCGGCACGTGGATCACGGCCGACATGCAGATCGCGTACGGCAACCTGCACGTGCTGGGTCATGCGCATTCGCTGGAGATGTGGGAAGACGACGAACTGATCGGCGGCCTCTATGGCGTATCCGTCGGTCGCATGTTCAGCGCCGAATCGATGTTCTCGCGTCGCACCAATGCGTCCAAGGTTGCCTTGCTGAGCTTGGCGCACGCGTTGCGGGAGCGCGGTTTTCCTTGGATCGACGCGCAGGTCCAGAATCCGCATCTCGTGCGCATGGGCGCACGCATGTTGCCACGCCGACGATTCCTGCGGGAACTGGCGAAGCTCTCAGTGCAACCCGAGGTTCGCGATTGGCCCCGTAAACTTTCGCCGGTCTCCATGTTCCGGAACCCGTGATTCGCACGCTGCGGCGAATCGCTTTCGTCAGATCATGAAATCGAACGCCAGTTGGCGTACATTGGACGCCTGCCCACCGGAGATGCCGCGCATGAACGACCCCGACCCCTCCAAACCGGATCCCTACAAGACCGCGAAGGATGCCGCCACCTCAGGACAGCGCTTCAGCCGCGGCGTGATGGATTCCGCACAACAGATCTGGCTGGCCGGGTTGGGCGCACTCGCGCGCACGCAGCAGGAAGGCGGCAAGTTCTTCGATGCGCTGGTGGAAGAAGGCGTGCGGATCCAGGAAAAAACCCACGCCTACACGCAGGAACAGATGAAGCAGGCGCGCGACCAGACGACGCCATGGGTGGAAACCGCGCGCAAGCGCACCACTGCAGCCATGGGCAAGCTGGAGCAGGCCTTCGACGAACGCATCGCACGCGCGGCCAAGCGCATGAACATGCCCGACCATTCCGATATCCAGGAACTGTCCGCGCGCATCGATGCGCTGGCGCAGGAACTTCGCGCCAACCGCACCGCCGGCGCCAAGCCGCGCGCGACCAGGAAACCCGCCAAGCCCAAAGATTGAGCGCCGCCGTGTACAGCGAACTCGATACGGACTTCCGGCAAGCCGCCGAAGACGTCA
>JAICIW010000206.1 GCA_025928735.1 Rhodanobacteraceae bacterium
GAGATTTCCACCACCATGGCGATCGTGCGCGGCATGAACCTGTTGCTGCGAGACAAGGAAATCGCGCCGCACGTGGTGCCGATCGTCGTGGATGAAGCGCGCACTTTCGGCATGGAAGGCATGTTCCGGCAGATCGGCATCTACGCGCCGGGCGGACAAAAATACCGCCCGCAGGATGCCGACCAGTTGCTGTATTACCGCGAAGCCGAAGACGGCCAGGTGTTGCAGGAAGGCATTTCGGAAGCGGGCGGCGTATCGGCGTGGATCGCGGCCGGCACCAGCTATTCGGTGTCCGACCAGCCGATGTTGCCGTTCTACATCTTCTATTCCTGCTTTGGCTTCCGCCGCATCGGCGATTTGATCTGGGCCGCCGGCGACCAGCGGACCCGCGGCTTCCTGCTGGGCGCGACCGCCGGACGCAGCTTCGCGGGCGAAGGCCTGCAGCACGCCGACGGCGACTCGATGCTGGTCGCGGGCGTGGTGCCGAACTGCAAATCCTACGACCCGACCTTCTCCTATGAAGTCGCGGTGATCATGCAGGACGGCATCCGCCGGATGCTGCACGAGCAGGAGGACGTGTTCTATTACATCACCGCGATGAACGAGAACTACACGCATCCGGACATTCCGAAGGATTGCGCCAAGGGGATCATCAAGGGGATGTACCTGTTCCAGGAATCGGAAGCCGGGAACCGGAAAGCGGCGAAAGGCAAAGGCAAGGCCGCGAGCCAGGACAAAGCGCCCCGTGTGCAACTGCTGGCGTGCGGAGTGGTGTTGCGCGAAGCGATCAAGGCGGCCGAATTGCTGGACAAGGAATTCGGGGTCAAGGCCGACGTGTGGTCGTGTCCCAGCTTCACCGAACTGTCCCGCGATGGTTTCGATGCCGAACGCTGGAACCGCCTGCATCCGGACCCGAAGGAACAACGCAAGGCTTACGTCGCCGAGTGTCTGGAAAGCCACGAGGGCCCGGTGGTCGCGGCCACCGATTACGTGCGCGCGTTCGCCGACCAGGTGCGCGCCTTCGTGCCGCACGGGCGTCGCTTCACGGTGCTCGGCACCGACGGCTACGGCCGCAGCGACACCCGCGTGAACCTGCTCGATTTCTTCGAGGTCAACGCACACTGGATCGCGCACGCCGCGGTCGCGTCACTCGCCGAAGAAGGCGCGCTGACCGCCAAGGACGTCGAACGCGCGATCAAGATGTGGAAGCTCGATCCGGGCAAGCCGAACCCGATCACGGTGTGACGATGGGACCCTGATCGCCCGCCGCGGATCAGGGCTCGAGCACCAGCTTGCGCGAGAGTTTGGAAACACCGCGCTCGTCGAAGGCTTCCACGGCGACGAAGTAGCGCACGCCCTTGTTGAGCGCGGTGAGTGTCAGCTGTGTCGGCTGGTCTGCGAAACGCTGGTGGGTTTCGTACAGGCGATCGGGCGCGATGCCCCAGCGCACGTTGTAGCCGACCGCGCCCGGTACCCGCTTCCACACGATTTCGGCATCACGCGCGTCGGGCAAGCGCGTGGCGGACACCAGTTCCGGCGCGGGCGGCCGTGGCCCGTCGGCATTGCCGAACACGCGCAGGTCGGCAATCGCAAGGTGATGTGCACCGACATGCACGTGCACGTAGCGCACGTAGCGGATGCGCGCCGGCTGGTCGAGTTCGACATAGGCGTCGGCGTGGTCCTGCCTGGAATGCGAAAGATCGGCGAGCGTGGTCCAGCGTTTGCCGTCGAGCGAGCCTTCCAGGCGAAATTGCGTGACGATGTCTGGTGCGTCGCCGTAGCGCCCGGATTGGTAATCGGCGTAATTGACCTGCACCGCGCGCACCGTGCGCGGGCCGCCGAGGTCGAGCGTCAACGTCTGCCCCGGATTGGCGTTGGTCGCGACCCAGAAGGTGCGCGGATTCTCGTCGGCCGCGTTCGAAGCCGGATAACCCGGCAATTGCGAAGATGCCGTCGCCGCCTTGCGATACGACAGCAGCATCCAGCCAGTGAAGGTGCTTTCGCCGGGCTTGAGCTTGCGGTCCGGCATTCGCTGCGGGAAATCGCCGAAGCGGGTATCGACCCACATCTGCCCGTCGCTGGTGAAGCCGGCGGGAAACAGATCGACGCGTCGCTCGAACTTCCAGTTGACGCCAACCCACATCGTGCCGCTGTTCCAAAAGTTGCCGTACGCATCTTCAAACGTTGAGCCGTGACCCGCGCCGACCACGAAACCGCCGGGCTTGTAGCCGACCGGGTTGTACGGCGCGTAGGTGAAGGGCCCGAGCGGTCCCTTGCCGACGTAGACGCCGGTGGCATAGACGTTGTACTCGGTGCCGGGCGCGGCGTACTGCAGGTAGTAGCGGCCGTCGTGCTTGTTCATCCACGCGCCTTCGATGTACGGCGCGATGCTGGTGTCACCATGATCCTTGCCGAAGCGTTCCCAGCCATGCATTGCGGGATCGGCGCGCAGCAGTATCTGTGGCGGGGTGGTGAATCGGACGCGCTTGCCTTCGCCTTCCGATTGCTGGTCGAACGCGAAATCGAGTTGCGCGCCGTAGATCGGAAACACGTTGGACGAGTCCCAGTACAGGTAGATTTTCCCGTCGTCGTCCTGGAACAGGCCCGGATCCCAGGGACCCGGCGGCAGGTCGCCCGGTTTCATCTGGCTTTCGTGACCGGCCCATATCGCACCCGGCACGGGCGGCAGCAGGCGCGTCCAGAAATCCCAGCGGCCGTGCGCCGGATCGGTGGAATACAGCAACGGCCGCGGCTCCATCGCGGATTGCATCAGGAACAGCTTGCCGTCGGCGACCAGCGTGGCCGGCGCGACCGGCCCGTCGACAGGCCAGCGGTCCGGCTTCACGAACGACCAGTGGACGAGATCGGTGGAGCGCCAGTAGCCGTCGGCCAGGGTCAGGAACAGGTAGTACGCATCCTTGTAGCGCACGATCGCGGGGTCCGCACCGGTACGGTACGAGACCCCCTGGTTCATCTGCTCGTAGTTGTAGCGATAGTCGATGTCGAGCGGATTGATCCAGGTACGGCTCGCGGCGGCCGCGGCCAACGGTGCTGCGAGCATGCAGACCACCGCGCAAGCAAACATGAGGCGTGCATGCAGATTCGTCGACATGCGGCAAGCATGTGGCGACGGCCGCGCCGATGCAAGCGGCGCCGATCGTCAGATCTGGTCGCGCAGGGTGACCGCAATCTCGCGCATTTGTCCGCCGCGTTCGATCGAGAAATGCACCGCGGTGCCGGGTGCTTCGTCGCGCAGCATCCGGCGAAGTTCGTAGACGGGAATCGAAGTCGCGGGTTTGCCGTTCACCTTGATGATCACGTCGCCGGTCTCGATGCCGGCCTGCGCAGCCGGACCGTTTAACGTCACGTCCATCACTTCCATGCCGTCCTTCACAGCGTTGATCCACATGCCGGAGCGGTCGTAGGTGTCTAGATCCGCAACGGGCTGCGGCAATGGCTTCAGGTACATCACGTGGTTGGCGTAGTCGAACGTCACCACGAAGCGTTTCAGGACACCGCCGCCGATGTTGCCCTGGTACGCCGGGGAGGCAAACGATCCCTTCTCCTGCAGCGACAGCGCGGTGACGACGCCGGGAATCTTCATCGGCCCGATCGTCAGCGCCCCGCCGCGCATCACGTAGCTGCGCGAGGATCCGCCCACGCCCCAGCCATCCACCGCAACCACTCCCTTCGGATTCGCAGCGCGCAGATCGTGTTGCTTCGCAAATGGCCCGGTCAGCGTCAATGACGCGCGCGAGCCGGTATCGATGTCGTACTTGCCCGGGATGCCGTCGAACGTGCCCTCGACTTCCGGCAGGTCGCCATTGAACACGAAAGGAATCGGCGTACCGGCATCCTTCGGATCGAAGTGATCGGGCTCGATCAGCGTGATCTCGTGCTTGCCGTAATCGATGCGCGTGACGAACCGTTTGAACACGGTGAAGCCGAGCATACCCTTGATGTCCACGCCCTCCACGTCGTTCGGGATGAAATCCATCACGTACACGACCTGGTTCTCGAAGTCGGCCTTGCCGACCTTCAGTGATTTCACCTTGGCAAGCCCGACATTCACGGCCTTGTTGCCGACGCCGGTGCCGGCCATCGCGCCTTCGGTCTTGATGCCCAATGCCTTCGCGGTCGAAGGCACCAGGATGTTCTCGCCACCGGTGTCGACGATGAAAAGCAGCGGGCCCTGCCCGTCCACCCACGCGGCGGTGTAGATGTGATTGTTGAGCAATCGGAACGGAAACGTGGTGTGCGTGGCGCCGCCAGCAATCGCGACGTCTCTGATGTGCGAGGCGGGCGGCGCCCAGGTCGCCACCGGCTGCTCGGGCAGGAACGCCACCGACTTCACCGTTACGGTTTGCAGGTATTGCTGGCCGTGGCCGTTGTCGACGACGGTCTTGAACGGCACCCGTATGCCATCGACGACGCGATAATCCGAGAACAACACCGTGGTCGTGCGCGCGCCGACGTGCAACACGGTTCGATCGAGCAGATGGGACGACTGATCGAACCATGCCTGGAAAGGCAAACCATCCCTGGGCGTGATTTCCAGCACCGCACAAGTGGACTTGCCACAGTGTTGGTCAGTCAGTGCATCGACTTTCGCGCCACCGAAATCTGTGCGCCACCACAGGTTGGCATTCTGATACGCGGCGTTCCGTGCCAGTTGCAGGCCATCGCCGCCCTTCTGCAGATTCACCTCGCCGTTCGGACCCTGCTCCCACGCGCTCGCGCCATCGAAACCTTCCGCGCCGCTGGCGGGCCCCAGTGTGTAGCGTTCGACCGAGTTGCCGGTGCGC